>NZ_RQZB01000021.1:0-24524 GCF_003859975.1 Streptococcus sp. OH4692_COT-348 | reverse complement strand
GTTTTTACACGAACTATTACTTTAATCAAGATCATTCTTTAAAGACAGGTTGGCTTTATGACCAGTCTAACTGGTATTATCTAGCTAAAACGGAAATTAATGGAGAAAACTATATTGGTGGTGAGAAACGTTCTGGTTGGATTCAAGATGCTTCCACTTGGTACTATCTAGATTCAGAAACTGGTATCATGCAAACTGGTTGGAAGCAAATTGGCAATAAGTGGTACTACCTCCGTTCATCAGGAGCTATGACAACTGGCTGGTATCAGGAAGGCTCAACTTGGTACTATTTAGATGCTGAAAATGGCGATATGAAAACAGGCTGGCAATATCTTGGTAACAAGTGGTACTATCTCCGTTCATCAGGAGCTATGGCAACTGGTTGGGTGAAAGATGGATCAACTTGGTACTATCTAAATGCCAGTAATGGAGATATGAAGACAGGTTGGTTCCAGGTCAATGGCAAATGGTACTATGCTTATAGCTCAGGTGCTTTGGCAGTGAATACGACCGTAGATGGTTACTACGTCAACTATAATGGTGAGTGGGTTAAGTAACGAATGCTAATCGTAACTGTAGTTGATACTTAACTTAGTAAAAAGGGATTTTTTCTACCATTTGTCAACTCTATCAAGGCTTTAAGAATTAAATGAGACAAGATAGTAGCTATTCAGTATGTTTATCTACTGTAGTAGGTTGAAGAAAAGCTAATAGTCACATAATAAAACCGCTTTCTTATATATTCTTTTAGAAAACTTGTTGCTAAAAGATATAAAAATTGATAGAATAAGGATTGTCTAAAAAATTTTAAGGAGAATCTATCAAATGGATTTCACATGGGCAATTAAATATGCCACTGAATTTTTGGCTACTGCTCTTTTGATCATTCTTGGAAATGGTGCAGTTGCCAACGTTGAACTTAAAGGTACGAAAGGTCACCAAAGTGGCTGGCTCGTTATCGCTGTTGGTTACGGTATGGGGGTTATGATCCCAGCCTTGATGTTTGGTAATGTATCTGGTAACCATATCAACCCAGCCTTCACTCTAGGTCTTGCAGTTAGCGGTCTTTTCCCATGGGCTCAAGTTGCACCTTACATCATTATGCAAGTGTTGGGAGCAATCTTCGGACAAGCATTAGTTGTTGCAACACATCGTCCATATTACTTGAAAACTGAAAATCCTAACAACATTTTGGGTACTTTCTCAACAATTTCAAGTTTGGATCAAGGTACAAAAGAATCACGCTTTGCAGCAACTGTTAACGGTTTTGTAAACGAGTTTATCGGTTCATTTGTTCTGTTCTTTGCAGCTCTTGGATTAACTAAAAACTTCTTTGGTGCTGAACTAGTATCAAAAGCACAAGCAGCTATTAATGCTCAAGTTACACAAGCAACTACTCAAGGTCAAACCATTCCTCAAGAACAAGTAACAGCAGCGCTTGACCAAGCTAAAGAACAAGTAGCTCCATTTATGACATCTGGTCTTGGAATTGCTCACTTGGCACTTGGATTCCTTGTTATGGCCTTGGTAACATCACTTGGTGGACCTACAGGGCCTGCCTTGAACCCAGCCCGTGACTTGGGACCACGTCTCCTTCATGCTTTCCTTCCAAAATCAGTTCTTGGTGAGCACAAAGGTGATTCAAAATGGTGGTATTCTTGGGTACCAGTAGTAGCACCTATCGCAGCAGCAATTGCGGCAGTAGCTATCTTCAAATTCCTTTACCTATAAGAAATTGAAACCGAGGAAATCCTCGGTTTTTTAGGTGAAATTTTTACGAAAAATAGGTAAATTTGAGCATAATATCTTGTAAAAAATTCTAAAATCCTTTAAAATAAAAGAGTTGGAGGAGTTTATGAATGTAAATCAGATTGTACGGATTATTCCTACTTTAAAAGTTAATAATAGAAAATTAAATGAAACATTTTATATAGAGACCCTTGGTATGAAGGCCTTGTTAGAAGAGTCAGCCTTTCTGTCACTAGGTGATCAAACAGGTCTAGAAAAGCTGGTTTTAGAAGAAGCTCCAAGTATGCGTACTCGTAAGGTGGAGGGAAGAAAAAAATTAGCTAGATTAATTGTCAAGGTGGAAAATCCCTTAGAAATTGAAGGACTCTTATCTAAAACAGATTCGATTCATAAATTATATAAGGGGCAGAATGGCTACGCTTTTGAAATTTACTCTCCAGAAGATGATTTGGTTTTGATTCATGCGGAAGATGATAGAGAAAGTCTAGGAGAAGTAGAAGAAAAGCCTGAATTTCAAACAGACTTGGAATCAATTTCTTTAAGTAAATTTGAGATTTCTATGGAATTACACCTCCCAACGGGTGTCCAAAGTTTCTTGGGAGTATCTGAAATTGGGGCGTCACTTGATTTTATCCCAGCTCAGGGTCAAGATTTGACTGTGGACAATAAGGTTACTTGGGACTTATCTATGCTCAAGTTCTTAGTCAATGAACTAGATATAGAAAGTCTTCGCCAGAAGTTTGAGTCTACCGAATATTTTATTCCTAAGTCTGAAAAATTCTTCCTTGGTAAAGATAGAAATAATGTTGAATTGTGGTTTGAAGAAGTATGAAGTGGACCAAGATTATTAAAAAAATAGAAGAACAAATCGAGGCAGGGATTTATCCCGGAGCCTCTTTTGCATATTTTAAGGACAATCAATGGACGGAGTTCTATTTAGGCCAGAGTGACCCAGAGCATGGCTTGGAGACTGAGGCAGGTCTAGTTTATGACCTAGCCAGTGTCAGCAAGGTTGTTGGGGTTGGCACAGTTTGTACCTTTTTGTGGGAAAGAGGTCAATTAGATATTGACAGACCAGTAACCGATTTTTTAGCTGAGAGTGATTATCCAGATATTACTATTCGTCAGCTCTTAACTCACGCTACAGATCTTGATCCTTTTATTCCCAATCGTGATCTTTTAATAGCCTCAGAATTAAAGGAAGCGATGTTTCATCTCAACAGACGAAATCAGCCAGCCTTTCTTTATTCAGATGTCCATTTTTTGCTTTTGGGCTTTGTTTTGGAAAGAATCTTTAATCAAGACTTGGATGTGATTTTACAGGAGCAAGTTTGGAATCCTTGGGGAATGACGGAAACCCAATTTGGACCTGTTGGGCTTGCTGTTCCAACAGTCAGAGGTGTAGAGGCAGGTTTGGTACATGATCCCAAGGCTCGTCTCCTGGGCAGACATGCAGGTAGTGCTGGTTTATTTTCGACTGTAAAGGATTTACAAATCTTTTTGCAACACTATTTAGCAGATGATTTTGCAAGAGACTTGAGTCAAAATTTTTCACCTTTGGATGACAAGGAACGTTCTTTGGCATGGAATTTGGAAGGAGATTGGCTAGACCATACGGGCTATACAGGTACCTTTATCATGTGGAATTGCCAGAAGCAAGAAGCGGCTATTTTCCTATCGAATCGTACCTATGAAAAGGATGAGAGGGCTCAATGGATTGTAGACCGCAATCAAGTGATGGACTTAATTCGTAAAGAAGAGTAAGGAGAGACATGTCAAATAGTTTAAAAGGGACTTTACTAACAGTTGTGGCTGGTATTGCTTGGGGCTTGTCAGGAACGAGTGGCCAATACCTGATGGCACACGGAATTTCGGCTCTGGTTTTGACCAACTTGCGTCTTTTAATCGCTGGTGGAATTCTCATGCTCTTAGCTTATGCTACTGCAAAGGATAGAATGCTGACCCTTTTAAAGGATAGAAAAAGTTTGCTGTCTCTTCTCATTTTTGCTCTAATTGGCCTCTTCCTCAATCAATTTGCCTATCTAACTGCTATTCAGGAAACCAATGCAGGAACCGCGACGGTGCTTCAGTATGTTTGTCCTGTTGGAATTTTGATTTATAGCTGTATCAAGGATAAGGTAGCACCGACACTGGGAGAGATTGTTTCTATCATATTGGCCATCGGAGGAACCTTCCTGATCGCAACACATGGGCAGTTAGACCAGTTATCCATGACACCTGCAGGCCTGTTCTGGGGTCTCTTTTCTGCTCTGACTTACGCACTTTATATCATTTTGCCTATAGCTTTGATCAAGAAGTGGGGGAGCAGTTTGGTCATTGGTGTGGGCATGGTCATAGCAGGTTTGGTCGCCCTTCCTTTTACAGGAGTTCTACAGACTACCATTCCAACTAGTCTTGATTTTCTTCTTGCTTTTGCGGGCATTATTCTTATCGGGACTGTCTTCGCCTATACAGCCTTCTTAAAGGGAACCAGTCTGATAGGACCAGTTAAGTCAAGTTTGTTGGCTTCAATTGAGCCAATCTCTGCGGTTTTCTTTGCCTTCCTAATTATGAATGAACAATTTTATCCCATTGATTTTCTTGGCATGGCAATGATTTTAATTGCAGTAACTCTGATTTCTTTGAAAGATTTATTGTTAGAGAAATAAACAAAAAATGAAAGTAGATGATAACCACTCTTAAAGAGGGGTTATTTTTACTAATAAAAGCTTTTGAATCTAAATGAATTAATGAAATTTTATAAAAGTTTAAGCCTTTTTTCTTAAAATATTTATATAAGTATAGAATACCTGGAGAAAATATGAATATTTTTAAAAAAATACATCCATCTAAACCTCTAAAATACTTGAGATGGTTTGATATTGTGATTATTACGATCATAATGTTTGGTCAATTTATAATTCGTTCAACCGAGCTATTTTTAGCAAATACGTTTCCAACGGGTGCATCAAGTACAGTAGGGACAGTTAGACAGGCTGCAAGCGAAGGTGCGGCTTATTCTAGTAATTTTACCTTGCAAACTATATTACTGACTGTGACCTTACTCTATCTTTTGATTCGAAATTATGATTTTAAACAGCTTCCTATTCGCTGGAATTGGTCCATTATCTTTTGGGTTCCATTTATATTTGCTTTAGTGGGACTGTTTGGAGACTTGGTTACAACTCTCACTGGTAAATATAATTACTTTAACCCAGACCTTTTTGCCTATATAGATTTCACGCAAATAATAGGGAAGTTCTTAGCTCTCAGCCCGATAGTGATTGTCTATGCCTTGCTTAATGGATTTTATGAAGAGTTTTTCTTTCTAGGTTTGTTGACTTCAGTGAAGGAAAAACACAAGTGGTTGGTTTTGCTTTATTCTACTATTATTCGTATTTCCTTCCACACCTATCAAGGATTAGTATGGGCTTTGGTAATCGGTGTCGTTTATGGCTTATTCTATTATTTCTTATACAAATATAAAATTAAAAATCTCCTTCCATTCTTTCTCATGCATGCTTTAGCAGATATGTTTGGTTCTAGCCTGATCTATCTATTGGTTGCTTGGGGGACTTAAGAATCAGAAAAGTCCACTCAGTTGTCTGAGCGGACTTTTTGTGTCAAGACGTTTAGTCTTTATTTTCGTATGGCAAGATCAAGTTCAAGATGATTCCTGTCATGGCTGATAGGGCTGTACCTGAAAGGGTAACTGGACCGAGTTTAAGGATAGCTCCTCCAAGTCCAAGAACCAACATAGCACTTGCGATGATTAGGTTACGCATTTGACCAAAATCAACACGTTCTTTGATCAAGACTTTCAAACCGTTGCTGGCGATAACCCCATAGAGAAGGATTGACATACCACCAAGTACAGCGTTTGGGATTGTAGAAATCAAGGCAGTGAATTTACCAAGGAAGCTAAGGGCAATCGCGATGAAGGCAGCGTTACGGATAACTGAGACAGAAGCGATACGAGTCATACCGATAACTCCTGTATTTTCTCCGTAAGTTGTATTTGCTGGTCCACCAAGGAAGGCAGAAACTGAAGTTGCGATACCGTCACCAAGAAGAGTACGGTGAAGACCTGGTTCTTTCAAGAATTGACGGCCACAGATTTGACCCAAAACAGTATGGTCTCCGATATGTTCAGAAATTGTTACGATAGCGATTGGCAAGATAGCGATAGTTTCTGGACCAAAGTAAAGATTGTATTCTTTAAAGGCACCACCTGTGCTAAATGGCAAGTAGAAACCAGGAATTTCAAACCAGTTAGCTTTAAGAACTAGTGTAAAGTCAACCAAGCCAAGAGTTAGTGCGAAGAGGTAACCACCGATAATGGCAAAGAGGAATGGAATGATTCGTAGGAAGCCTTTTCCTTTTGTATTGATAAAGGCAGCAATCAAGAAAGTAACAACTGCTACAAGAGCATTTTTCCAATTCCCGTCAGCTACAAGACCAGCATTGGTAACAGCTGAACCTGCAAGTCCAAGACCGATAACGATGATCATAGGTCCAATGATGATTGGTGGCAAGAGTTTATCAATCCATTTTGTACCTGCAAAACGAACACTTGCAGCCACAAGGACATAGATAAAACCTGTAAGGATAACCCCTGTTTGTGCAGCTGATACATCCCCTCCTAGCTCCTTCATAGCTAGCGACATAGCTGTGATAAAGGCGAATGATGATCCTAGATAAACTGGAACTCTAAAACCAGTTGCGATCATGTAGATGAGTGTTCCAACGCCTGAAGCAAAAAGGGCAACAGATACAGGCATTCCCAAAATCAAGGGTACCAAGATGGTCGCACCAAACATGGCGAAAACGTGTTGGAAGCTAAGGAGAATTCCTTTTCCAGCCGAAGGACGTTGGTTAACGTCTAGTAACAAATCAACAGTTGATTCTTGTTTCATATAAACCTCACTTTTGGGCATCAAAAAAGAGCCCATTATTTTACAGCAATAGGCCCTCAGAGTAAGACTTCTCTAAAATCTAGACTTTAAAGAGTTTCAAGTATTTCTGCGTCTTCGTCACCTCACGGGATGACATTAAAAACCTTTGCTTGTGATAGTATAGCAGAAATTCCGAACTTTGTAAATATTTTTTACTAAAAAATTTAAAGCGGGCGTTTGTTGGGCATGCCAGCCTTACGTGGATATTTATTTGGTGTTTCTTTTTTCTTTTCCACCACTGTCATATAACGCGGATCTCCATTCGGTAGGGCGTAGCTGAGATTGTCTTCGACTTTACTGAAGAGGAGGTTGAGGGCATTCTTAGCTTCTAATAATTCTTCAGGCGCATTGCTAGCCTTGAGTGCCAATAGTTTTCCGCCAACTTTAAGGTAGGGAATAGTCAATTCAGATAGGACCTGCATACGGGCAACCGCACGAGCTGTTACAAAATCATATTGAGCACGGAAGTTCTTGTCTTGGGCCAAGTCTTCTGCACGTCCATGGTAGAAATGAACACCGTCCAGATCCAGCTCCTGAGCCAACAGTTGGAGGAAGTTGATGCGCTTGTTGAGAGAATCAATGATGGTCACATCTAGCTGAGGATAGAGGATTTTCATCGGCAGACTAGGAAATCCTGCCCCAGCTCCGATATCAAGAAGTTTGATATTCTCATTGGGAATCAAGCCTTGCAGAATAGGTGCAATCGAATCATAAAAATGTTTGAGATAAACTTCTTCCTTATCTGTAATAGCCGTCAAATTAATCTTCTCATTCCACTCGACCAAGAGTTCAAAATAACGTTCAAATTGTTTTTTTTGCTGGTCAGAAAGTGGAAGATTTTGCTCGGCAAGCAGGTTGTAAAATGTTTCTGGTTTCATAGTTATTTCCTTCTTTAGTATCATCTTATTTTACCACAATCATTAAAAATTTGATATACTGGTACTAATCTAAAAGTAGAAAGGACTTATATAATGACTTGGATTATTCTTGGAGTTATCGCTCTTATTGTTATTTTTGTAATTGTTAGCTATAACGGTTTGGTTAAGAATCGTATGCAAACAAAGGAGGCTTGGAGTCAGATTGATGTTCAGTTGAAACGTCGAAATGATCTCTTGCCAAACTTGATTGAGACTGTAAAAGGTTATGCCAAATATGAAGGTTCTACCCTTGAAAAGGTGGCAGAATTACGTAACCAAGTGGCGGCAGCGACTTCACCAGCAGAAGCTATGAAAGCCAGTGATGCCCTCACTCGTCAAGTTTCAGGTATTTTTGCAGTTGCAGAAAGCTATCCAGACTTGAAAGCTAGTGCCAACTTTGTTAAATTGCAAGAGGAGTTGACAAACACAGAAAATAAAATTTCTTACTCTCGTCAACTTTATAACAGTGTTGTCAGCAACTACAATGTAAAATTAGAAACTTTCCCAAGCAATATTATCGCTGGAATATTTGGATTTAAAGCAGCAGATTTCCTTCAAACACCAGAAGAGGAAAAGGCAGTTCCTAAAGTTGATTTTAGCGGTTTAGGTGACTAAGATGTTGTTTGATCAAATTGCAAGCAATAAACGAAAAACCTGGATTTTGTTGCTGGTATTTTTCCTACTCTTAGCTCTTGTTGGCTATGCGGTTGGTTACCTCTTTATGCGCTCGGGGCTTGGTGGTTTGGTTATCGCACTAATTATCGGCTTTATTTATGCCTTGTCCATGATTTTTCAATCGACAGAGATTGTCATGTCCATGAATGGAGCGCGTGAGGTTGATGAACAAACGGCACCAGACCTCTACCATGTAGTAGAAGATATGGCTATGGTCGCTCAGATTCCTATGCCCCGTGTTTTCATCATTGATGATCCAGCCTTAAATGCCTTTGCGACAGGTTCTAATCCTCAAAATGCTGCTGTTGCTGCGACTTCAGGTCTCCTAGCTATCATGAATCGTGAAGAACTAGAAGCTGTTATGGGACATGAAGTCAGTCATATCCGTAACTACGATATTCGTATTTCGACTATTGCTGTTGCCCTTGCTAGTGCTATCACCATGCTTTCTAGTATGGCAGGTCGTATGATGTGGTGGGGTGGAGCAGGTCGCAGACGAAGTGACGATGACCGAGATGGAAATGGTCTTGAAATCATTATGCTAGCGGTTTCCCTACTAGCTATTGTGCTGGCACCTCTCGCTGCAACCTTGGTACAACTAGCTATTTCTCGTCAGAGGGAATTTCTAGCTGATGCTTCCAGTGTCGAGTTGACCCGCAATCCTCAAGGGATGATTAATGCTCTAGGTAAGTTGGATAACAGTAAACCGATGAGTCGTCCTGTCGATGATGCCAGCAGTGCACTTTATATCAATGATCCTAAGAAAGGGGGAGGGTTCCAAAAACTCTTCTATACCCACCCACCTATTTCAGAACGGATTGAACGTTTAAAACAGATGTAAAAAGAATCCAGAGATCGTCTCTGGATTTTTGATATGTTGCAAATTTATAAATCTTCTAAATTAACTAGCTCCAAACCGTGTTCTGTCAAACGATAGATATTCGTACAGACTTCTTTTAAGAAACGACGGTCATGTGAAACAGTGATGAGACCGCCAGGATAAGTGGCAAAGAGTTTTCTAATTTGGGGTTGAGAAGTTGGAGAAAAGTTTCGTGTGGGTTCATCTAGCAGGAGAAAGTTTGGTTTGCGCAAGACTAAATCCAAAAGCAGGAGTTTACCTTGTTGTCCGCCAGATAAGGAGCGGATTTGGTGGTGCATCTCTGGATAACTGAAATTGAGACTGGCTAGGTGAGATTGGATTTTCTGTAGTTCCTCTTTTTCTCCAGTTTTGCTGAGGTAGGCTATTGGTGATAAATCCAATTGCAGTTTTTGCTGGTAATCTTGTGGCATATAACCAAGAGAAATCTCTCTTTTATCATTAATAAGTTGCTGTAACTTGGCTAACAGAGTTGATTTCCCAATACCATTTGGCCCGATGATACCGATTTTTTCTTGTCCGCGGACAGTTAGTTGTAGTTTTTGAACCAAAACTCGGTCGCCAATGGACAAATTTTCTTTTTCCTGTTGGATTAAGACTTTAGAAGCAGGTAATGGCTGTATATCTGAGAAGAAAAGTCTGATTTCTTCCTCTTCAAGTGGCTTTTGTGTCATGGACTGAGCTGCCTTTTCGTAGCGTTTTTCTTGAGAGAGAACAGTTTTCATCTTTTTAGCCAATAGGCGACCAGCAGTACTGTCTTTGGTAGTCCGAAGTGCAGTTTCTACATTTTGCTTGACTCGCCGATGTTTTTCCATGGTTTTATCATAGGCTCTCTGGTCGTTAGCAGCTTGCTGGCTTTGTCTGGCAAAATTAGCATTTCTCTGCTCACTATAGAGATCATAGTCTAAATGCTCGACTAGCGTTTCTGCTTCTTTACGGTGCTTGACCAGTCGCAAGTGGACAATGGTATCTGCCGTTTCAGAAAGAAAGTCTTCATCATGGGAAATGAAAATAACAGTTTGTCTAATCTTTCGAATATGACTTTTTAGCCAATCAACCGTTTCAAGGTCTAGGTCATTTGAAGGTTCATCTAAAAATAGAATCTCAAAAGGTTTTGCTAACTCGTGAATAAGCTGAATTTTCAAAGCTTCGCCCCCCGATAGGCTACCAATTTCTTGGTCGCTAGCAAAACGGTCGCTATCAAAGTGCAATTCCTCCGCCAAACGATAAAGAATGCTGTAGTCTAAATCAGCAGAATCCAAAAAGAAGTAGTCATGTAGAGTCCTATTTTTCAGGAACTCGGGGAGTTTTTGAGGAATGTAGGCCAGTGATTGAAGATCAGACTGGATGTCGCCCTTGATAGTAAAATCAGGCAATGCTTCCCCCATTAAAGTTTTAAGCAAGGTTGATTTACCATTTCCTTCTTCGCCGATGATAGCTACCTTTTCCCCGTCTTGGATGGTCATGTTTAAATCTGAGACAAGGTCTCGTAAATTTTTGTTCTGTGTGATGGTCAGGTGATTGATTTTTATCATATGATTACCCTTTCTAGAATGTCAATAGTGCATAACAAAAAGCTCTACTTTACCTAGTAGAGCCAAAGTCTATGTCAAAACTCTATTATCCTCGTTGAAAAACTCGTCAAACTAGCTTGGAGTTGCCTAACCCAACCCAAGAGGAGCATAGCTTTCTAGTTTTTTGATTTTCATAGATGATAAAGTACTAGAAAATCTAGTACAAAAAGAGCACACAAAAAGAGACAGAAACAAGATCTACTAAATAAAGGTTCTTTATTTGATAGACTTAGTTGTTCATGTCTCCCTTACCTCCGAGTATTAGTACCTCTATCCTATACCTTTCAGGATATTTTGTCAACAGAAAACCGACAATTCTAATCTCTAAAATCCGAAAACAGGTCCATATAGAGTTAGTACGTGTTTGACATGCTCGTAATGGAACTTGTCATAGTTGCGCCAAGCGGTACGTGCTTGGTCGTTCAGTTTTAGGCTACCGAGGCCTATCAGAAGACTGGTACGTTGGTAAAATTTCTCAAGGTCTATTAAAATACTGTTGTTCAACTTTTCCGCTTTTTTGAGCTCTTTTATAGTAGTGTTTAGTAGCTCTTGTAATCGAATATCATCTGCAGTATCCTGTTTGCAGATTTGGAAACTTTTATTTAACTCGGATAGGAGTTGGGTTGCATTAGTAATGAGTTCTTTGTCTTCCATGTGAGCATCCTCCTTGCTCTGATGTATTATTGCCTATAGTATAGCACTAAAAAACAAAAATGTCATAGTAAATATGTTAAAAAATCGAATTTTAATTATAAAGTTTGGTGGGCTGATTTGTAGGCTTTTCATGGTATAATCAAGAGAGTAAATCTTTATGGAGGAAGTATGAAATTAAATATTCAAGAAATTCGTAAGCAGTCTGAAGGCTTGCATTTTGAACAAACATTAGACCTATCCGTAGACCTGCGTGCACGTAATCAAGAAATTTTAGATGTAAAAGATATCCTTGCAGTTGGGAAAGTACAGTACGAAGACAGTATGTATTTCTTAGATTATCAACTATCTTATACCATTGTTCTTGCTTCAAGTCGCAGTATGGAGCCAGTTGAGTTGGCTGAATCTTATCCAGTCACAGAAGTTTTCATGGAAGGCGCAACCAACCAGCTAGATCAGGAAGTTTTAGACGATGATTTGGTCTTGCCTATCAAAAATGGAGAACTTGACCTTGCTGAGAGCGTGTCAGACAATATCCTACTAAACATTCCTATTAAGGTTTTGACGGCTGAAGAAGAAGCTGGTAAAGGTTTTGTGTCAGGAAATGACTGGCAAATCATGACAGAGGAAGAATACCAAGCCCAACAGGCAGTTAAGAAAGAAGAAAACAGTCCTTTTGCTGGCTTACAAGGACTATTTGATGGAGACGAATAATGGTTTTATCAAAAAAACGAGCACGAAAAGTGCTAGAAGAAATCATTGCTCTGTTTCCAGATGCCAAGCCCAGTCTTGATTTTACCAATCATTTTGAACTCTTGGTTGCGGTCATGTTGTCAGCTCAGACAACGGATGCAGCGGTAAATAAGGCCACACCAGGTCTCTTTGTTGCCTTTCCAACGCCACAAGCCATGTCTGTTGCGACAGAGGGTGAGATTGCCTCACACATTTCTCGTCTGGGACTGTATCGGAATAAGGCTAAATTCCTTAAAAAATGTGCCCAACAGTTACTAGACGATTTTGATGGTCAAGTCCCTCAAACACGTGAGGAATTGGAGAGTCTGGCAGGAGTTGGTCGCAAGACAGCTAATGTTGTCATGAGTGTAGGATTTGGGATTCCAGCTTTTGCAGTGGATACTCATGTGGAGCGTATTTGCAAACACCACGATATTGTCAAAAAATCAGCAACGCCACTTGAGGTGGAAAAACGTGTCATGGGTATCTTGCCACCTGAGCAGTGGTTAGCTGCCCATCAGGCCATGATTTATTTTGGAAGAGCTATCTGTCACCCTAAAAATCCAGAGTGTGACCAGTACCCACAGTTATATGATTTTAGCAATTTATAAGATGGGGGCTCAAAAGTTTTTGCTTGATTTTAGGCCCGCTTTGTGCTATAGTATTTGATAACTAAATATTCCTTTAAACCTGTCCCGTGAGGCAGGCAAGGAGCGTGATAAAGTAGAAGGGTGAAGTCTATACTATTTGTAGTAGGGCTCGCTTAGCTATACATTTCAAGTCTCCTTGTTTAAGGAGACTTTTCTTTTTGGAGGTTTGTCATGAAGACAAAAGAAGTTGTAGACGAATTGACCGTCAAACGGGCGATTACGCGTATTACTTACGAGATTATCGAACGCAACAAAGATTTGAATAAAATCGTCTTGGCTGGTATTAAAACTCGTGGTGTCTTTATCGCCCACCGTATTCAAGAACGTTTGGAGCAACTAGAAAATCTTTCGGTTCCTGTTGTGGAATTGGATACGAAACCTTTCCGTGATGATATTAAAAGTGGAGAAGATACTTCTTTGATTTCTGTTGATGTGACAGGTCGTGAAGTTATCTTGGTGGATGATGTGCTTTATACAGGTCGTACCATCCGAGCTGCTATTGATAATATTGTAGGTCATGGTCGTCCTGCGCGCGTGAGTTTAGCAGTTTTAGTCGATCGTGGACATAGAGAATTGCCAATCCGTCCAGATTACGTTGGAAAAAATATCCCAACCAGTCGTTCTGAAGAAATCATCGTAGAGATGGCAGAACTTGATGGCCAAGACAGAGTTCTGATTACTGAAGAAGCTTAGAAAGCTAAAGGAGTAGCCATGTCAGAAAATCAACAAGCATTGAACCATGTGGTGTCCATGGAAGATCTCACTGTCGATCAAGTGATGAAATTGATCAAGCGAGGAATTGAGTTTAAAAACGGAGCTCAGCTTCCTTATGAAGACCACCCGATTGTTTCCAATCTTTTCTTTGAGGATTCTACACGGACGCATAAGTCCTTTGAAGTGGCAGAGATTAAACTGGGATTGGAGCGACTTGACTTTGATGTGAAGACTAGTTCAGTCAATAAGGGTGAGACACTTTATGATACCATTTTGACTCTGTCTGCTTTAGGAGTGGATGTCTGTGTGATTCGCCACCCTGAGGTTGACTACTACAGAGAGTTAATTGCAAGTCCAACGATTACGACTTCCATTATCAATGGTGGAGATGGTTCGGGACAACACCCTAGCCAGAGCTTGCTGGATTTGATGACCATTTATGAGGAATTTGGTCACTTTGAGGGACTCAAGGTTGCTATTGCAGGTGACTTGGACCACTCACGTGTTGCCAAATCCAATATGCAGATTTTGAAACGCTTGGGAGCTGAACTTTACTTTGCTGGACCTGAGGAATGGAGAAGTCAAGAGTTTGCAGACTATGGACAGTTTGTAACCATTGATGAAATCATTGATCAGGTGGATGTCATGATGTTTCTCCGTGTGCAACATGAACGTCATGATAGTGGAGCTATCTTTTCAAAAGAGGACTACCATGCCCAACATGGCTTGACTCAAGAACGTTATGACCGTTTGAAAGAAACAGCAATCCTTATGCACCCAGCCCCAGTCAACCGTGATGTAGAAATCGCAGACCACTTGGTTGAAGCACCAAAATCACGGATTGTCCAACAAATGACCAATGGTGTCTTTGTTCGAATGGCAATCTTAGAATCCGTACTGGCGAGTAGAAACGCCAACTAAAACACAAGACGTTAAAAGACGCCAGTGAGCGTCCACGAGAGGTGAAAATATGACAAAAAGACTTCTAGTATTAGAAGATGGCACAGTTTTTGAAGGCAAGGCCTTCGGAGCAGATATTGATGTAACAGGCGAAATTGTCTTTAATACAGGAATGACCGGCTATCAAGAATCCATTACAGACCAGTCTTATAATGGACAAATCTTGACTTTTACTTATCCTTTGGTAGGAAATTATGGCATTAACCGTGATGATTATGAATCCATCATTCCAACTTGTAAGGGAGTTGTTGTTTTTGAAGAAGCGCGTCGAGCAAGCAACTGGCGCAACCAAATGACGCTAGATGAATTTTTGAAAGCTAAGAAAATTCCGGGTATTTCAGGAATTGATACACGTGCTCTTACCAAGATTATCCGTAAGCATGGTACTATGCGTGCAACCTTAACCCATGTTGGGGACAGTATGGACCATGTGACGGACCAGCTCCAAGCAACAGTCTTGCCGACTGACAATATCAAACAGGTTTCTACTAAAACATCCTATCCAGCTCCAGGAGTTGGTTTGAGTGTTGTCTTAGTGGACTTTGGTCTCAAGCACTCAATCCTACGTGAACTTTCTAAACGTAACTGTAACGTGACGGTTGTTCCTTATTCGACAACGGCTGAAGAAATTCTCCATCTCAATCCTGACGGAGTGATGTTGTCAAACGGTCCAGGTAACCCAGAAGATGTTCCACAGGCACTCGATATGATTCGAGGCGTGCAAGGAAAGATTCCAATCTTTGGTATTTGTATGGGGCACCAACTCTTTGCAATGGCAAACGGGGCAAAGACTTACAAGATGAAGTTTGGTCACCGTGGATTCAACCATGCGGTACGTGAAATTGCTACAGGACGTGTGGATTTTACAAGTCAAAACCATGGTTATGCAGTTAGCCGTGAGGATTTGCCAGAGCACTTGATCATTACCCATGAAGAAATCAATGACAAGTCAGTTGAAGGTGTACGTCACAGATACCAACCGGCTTTCTCTGTTCAATACCACCCAGATGCAGCCCCTGGTCCACACGATGCAAGCTACCTATTTGACGAGTTTATCGAGATGATGGAAGCTTTTAAACAATCAAACTAAGAACGAGTAAAAGCTCGTTGGAGAATTTATTTAATGGCAACCTGAGAGTTGCCGAATAGAAAGGAGAAGATACATTGTTCGCGGAAGTGAACAAGCCCTAAGAACTGTGTGAAAAAGATAAACATCGTCTTGATGCTGAAGGCGTCTGCACCGAGTTTCCTATTTTCAATGTGTTCTTTACGGGCTTTGTATCATAAACTATGCCTAAACGTACTGATATTCAAAAAATTATGGTGATTGGTTCTGGTCCGATTATTATTGGTCAGGCTGCTGAGTTTGACTACGCGGGGACCCAGGCTTGCTTGTCGTTGAAAGAGGAAGGTTATGAAGTTGTCTTGGTTAACTCAAACCCTGCAACTATCATGACGGACAAGGAAATTGCTGATAAGGTTTATATTGAGCCGATTACACTTGAGTTTGTGACACGTATTCTTCGTAAGGAACGTCCAGATGCTTTGCTCCCAACACTCGGTGGGCAAACTGGTCTTAATATGGCCATGGAATTATCTAAAAATGGTATCCTTGATGAGCTTGGTGTTGAGCTTCTAGGAACTAAACTATCTGCCATTGACCAAGCGGAGGACCGTGACCTCTTTAAACAGTTGATGGAAGAATTGGAACAACCCATTCCAGAATCTGAAATTGTCAACACAGTCGAAGAAGCAGTTGCCTTTGCAGCGACAATTGGCTACCCAGTCATCGTCCGTCCAGCCTTTACACTTGGTGGTACTGGTGGTGGTATGTGTGCCAACGAGGAAGAACTGCGTGAAATCGCTGAAAATGGTTTGAAATTGTCACCTGTTACCCAATGTTTGATTGAACGTTCAATCGCAGGTTTCAAGGAAATCGAATACGAAGTGATGCGTGACTCAGCTGATAATGCTTTGGTTGTTTGTAACATGGAAAACTTTGACCCAGTTGGGATTCACACAGGAGATTCCATTGTATTTGCCCCTGCCCAAACCATGTCAGACTATGAAAACCAAATGCTTCGTGACGCAAGCTTGAGCATCATTCGTGCCCTCAAGATTGAAGGTGGATGTAATGTTCAGCTGGCCCTTGATCCGCATAGTTTCAAGTATTATGTTATCGAAGTAAATCCTCGTGTATCGCGTTCGTCAGCCCTTGCTTCTAAGGCGACAGGATATCCGATTGCTAAGTTGGCTGCTAAGATTGCAGTAGGTTTGACTTTGGATGAGGTGATCAACCCCGTTACGGGTTCA
Organism: Streptococcus sp. OH4692_COT-348; assembly: GCF_003859975.1. Taxonomy (GTDB): domain Bacteria; phylum Bacillota; class Bacilli; order Lactobacillales; family Streptococcaceae; genus Streptococcus. The sequence goes on along the minus strand of NZ_RQZB01000021.1, from coordinate 7,757 downwards.
ACCTATGCCATGTTTGAACCAGCCCTTGACTATGTGGTTGCCAAGATTCCTCGTTTCCCATTTGACAAGTTTGAAAAAGGTGAACGCCGTCTTGGTACTCAGATGAAGGCCACTGGAGAAGTCATGGCAATCGGTCGTAACATTGAAGAATCTCTTCTTAAGGCTTGTCGCTCCCTTGAAATTGGGGTGCATCACAATGAAATGCCTGAACTTTCAGCAGTTTCTGATGATGCCTTGATTGAAAAAGTTGTCAAAGCCCAAGATGACCGTCTCTTCTATGTGTCAGAAGCTATTCGCCGTGGTTACACACCAGAAGAAATTGCTGAATTGACTAAGATTGATATCTTCTATCTGGATAAACTCTTGCATATCTTTGAAATTGAACAGGAGTTGGGAGCTCATCCACAAGATCTAGACGTTTTGAAAACTGCCAAACTCAATGGGTTTTCAGACCGTAAGATTGCTGAACTATGGGCAACGACAGCTGACCAAGTTCGCCAGCTTCGTTTGGAAAACAAGATTGTTCCAGTCTACAAGATGGTCGATACCTGTGCTGCGGAGTTTGACTCTGAAACACCATACTTCTATTCGACCTATGGTTGGGAAAACGAGTCTATCAAGTCTGATAAGGAATCCGTTCTAGTTCTAGGTTCAGGTCCAATCCGTATCGGTCAAGGGGTTGAGTTTGACTACGCAACTGTTCACTCGGTTAAGGCTATCCAGGCTGCTGGCTACGAAGCCATCATCATGAACTCAAACCCAGAGACCGTTTCTACAGACTTCTCTGTATCAGATAAGCTTTACTTTGAGCCATTGACTTTCGAAGATGTTATGAATGTCATCGACTTGGAGCAACCAAAAGGAGTTATTGTTCAGTTTGGTGGTCAAACAGCCATCAACCTTGCGGAGCCATTGGCAAAAGCAGGTGTGACCATCCTTGGTACACAGGTTTCTGACCTAGACCGTGCTGAAGACCGCGACCTCTTCGAGCAAGCTCTTAAAGATTTGGATATTCCACAGCCACCAGGACAAACTGCTACCAATGAAGAAGAAGCAGTGCTTGCAGCTCGCAAGATTGGTTTTCCAGTCCTCGTTCGCCCATCTTATGTCTTGGGTGGTCGTGCTATGGAAATCGTTGAAAACGAAGAAGACCTTCGTTCTTACATGCGAACTGCTGTTAAGGCTAGTCCAGACCACCCAGTTCTTGTCGACTCTTATATCGTTGGGCAAGAGTGCGAAGTTGATGCCATTTCAGATGGGGAAAATGTCCTCATCCCTGGTATCATGGAGCATATCGAACGTGCTGGTGTCCACTCAGGTGACTCAATGGCCGTTTACCCACCACAAACCTTGTCGCAAAAGGTGCAAGAAACAATCGCAGACTATACTAAACGCCTAGCAATCGGTCTTAACTGTCTTGGAATGATGAACATCCAGTTTGTCATCAAGGATGAAAAAGTCTATGTTATCGAGGTCAATCCGCGTGCTAGCCGTACGGTTCCATTTCTTTCTAAAGTGACCAATATCCCTATGGCTCAAGTAGCAACTAAGCTCATTCTTGGTCAAAAACTTGAAGAACTTGGCTACCAAGATGGACTTTACCCTGAAAGTACTCGCGTTCATATCAAGGCACCTGTCTTCTCCTTTACCAAACTAGCTAAGGTAGACAGCTTACTTGGTCCTGAAATGAAGTCAACAGGGGAAGTTATGGGTTCTGATACGACTTTGGAAAAAGCTCTCTATAAGGCCTTTGAAGCTTCTTACCTCCACTTGCCAACTTTTGGTAACGTTGTATTTACCATCGCTGATGATGCAAAAGAAGAAGCCTTGGACTTGGCTCGTCGTTTCCAAAATATTGGCTATGGAATCCTAGCGACAGAAGGGACAGCAGCCTTCTTTGCCAGTCATGGATTGCAAGCTCAACCTGTTGGTAAGATTGGTGATGACGATAAGGATATTCCAAGCTTTGTTCGCAAAGGAAGAATTCAAGCTATCATTAATACAGTAGGAACCAAACGAACTGCTGACGAAGATGGAGAGCAGATTCGCCGTTCAGCCATTGAACACGGAGTTCCCCTCTTTACAGCCCTAGATACAGCTAACGCCATGCTTAAGGTACTTGAAAGCCGTAGTTTTGTCACAGAAGCAATCTAGTTTAGAAAAATTTTTCACAGTTTTAAAGCCAGCGTTTTCTGACGCTGGCTTTTGAAATACTGGTGTTGCTTATTTCAACTATTATGCTTTTCTGAAGAATCGTTTCAAAGTGTGATGTAATAAGAATAAATTGGAAATAGGAAATTATTTTCATTATATTTTTAAAAATACATTAATAAAATATGCAAAGACAAGATTAGAAAGTGAATATTCCGATGTCTTCTTACAAAAAGGTCGCTCTTCCATTCTCGATTTTTCCCTTAATTTATCTGACTTCTAAGAAAGTCAGTGATGGGAGAATTTACCAATGTCAAGTGGAATACAATCCTAGGCTACGCAGTTTCAATCATCTTGACCATTCTCAATATCAAGCTTCTTTTCGATATTTTTTAACCCCGTTTGAAATCAATTATAGTGTCAGCGTGATGGTTGACAAATAGAAAGTAGTAGTGATGGATTCATAAAAAGAAGATAAAAAGAACAGTCGAAACTGTTCTTTTTATCATTATTTGAGACCGTATTTTTTGTTGAAACGATCCACGCGTCCATCTGCTTGAGTGAACTTTTGACGTCCAGTGTAGAATGGGTGTGAGTCTGATGAAATTTCCACACGGATCAATGGGTAAGTTTCGCCTTCGAACTCAACTGTTTCGTTAGAGCGTTTTGTTGAACCGCTAAGGAATTGGTAACCAGTAGTTGTGTCCATGAAGACAACTGGGCGATATTCTGGATGGATATCTTTTTTCATTTTGCAATATTTCCTTTCTGCCATGGTCTCTTTGCGAGCCATAGATTGTTACCATACTAGTCTATCAGATTCTGAAAAGTTTGGCAAGTATTTTATCAGTTTTTAAGCAAGTTTTTTAACTTTTGGTAGATGATTTCGTTTTCTTCAAGACTGTAGGAATTAGCACCGCTTGCTAGAGGGTGACCTCCACCATCATGTTCCTTGGCAATTTCATTGATAGGATGAATTTTACTGCGTAAGCGGACACGGTAGTGGCCGTCAGCCTGCTCCACAAAAATTCCCCAGAGACTCACACTGTCAATGCGTCCAGGTGCACCGACAATGGCTGCAGTTTCAGCATCGGTTACATTGAATTGTTTCAAGACTTCTTGACTCAGGATAACGCGAGCTGCACCATTTTCATCCACTTCCAGATGGTCGTAGATGTAGCCTTGCAGTTTAGCAATTTTGTAACTCATAGTGTCCATTTTGCGGGTGAGGGCCGCAAAGTCAAAGTTATGTTCTCTCAAATAAGCGGCCAGTCGAAGAGTCCGTGCAGTTGTAGAAGGATAAAGGAAGCGACCTGTATCACCAACAATTCCTGCAAAGAGCAACTCAGCAGCACGATCTGACAAGGCCAGTTGAGTTGTTTGGGCAAATAGGGTAATCATCTCACTAGCGCTACTTGAACTAGTATCGACCCAAGACAAGTCACCGTATACATCATCATTTGGATGGTGGTCAATCTTAATGAGAAAATCACCTTGACTATAGCGCTTATCATCGATTCGAGCAGTATTCGCCGTATCACAGACGATGACAAGTGCCCCTTGGTAGACACTATCTTCAACAAGATCCATCTCAGCCATCCAAGTAAGAGTTGGTTCATCAAAACCAACAGCTTTGATGGTTTTTTCTGGAAAATGATGTTTGAGAAGAGTTTTCAAGCCCATTTGACTTCCCAAGGCATCAGGGTCTGGTTTCATATGACGATGAATGATAATCGTGTCGTATTCTTTGATTTTTTCTAAAATTTGATGGCAAATGTCCATAAATAACCTCAATTCTTTCTCATTTCATTGTAGCACAAGAATTTTTATTTTTAAAATGAAAAAGATGTGATATAATGGAGAAAGATAAATTGAGGAGGACGATATGGCATTAGCAAAAATTGTATTTGCCAGTATGACCGGTAATACCGAAGAAATTGCAGATATTGTAGCAGACAAATTACGTGACTTGGGCTTGGATGTCGATGTTGATGAATGTACAACTGTTGACGCTTCTGACTTCCTGGAAGCAGATATCGCTATCGTTGCGACCTATACTTATGGTGATGGAGAATTGCCAGATGAGATGATGGATTTCTACGAAGACCTAGCAGACCTCAACTTGAATGGCAAAATCTACGGAGTGGTCGGCTCAGGAGATACCTTCTACGATGAATTCTGTAAGGCTGTTGATGACTTTGATCGCGTTTTTGTAGCGACAGGAGCAGAAAAAGGTTCAGAATGTGTCAAAGTTGATCTTTCTGCTGAGGAAGAAGACATTGAGCGCTTGGAACAATTCGCAGAAGAATTGGCTGCTAAAGTAGGATAAGTATAAAACTGCGCTGATGTAATCAATCAGTGCATTTTTCTTATCGTGGCTTGGGATTTTACTAGCCTATTTGGTGGCTTTTTGATACAATAATTCAAATAAAGGAGGAGACTGTATGGATTTAGATAGTATTCGTCAAGAAATTGATCAAATCGACGACCAAATTGTTAAACTGTTAGAAGAAAGAATGCATTTAGTTGAAGGGGTTGTCGCTTATAAGAAGGCTTCAGGGAAACTGATTTTAGATACCAAGAGAGAAGCAGTTATTTTTGAAAAGGTCAGAAATCGTGTAGAAGACAAGCGCTATCAGGAGACTATTGTCGCGACTTTTTCTGATATACTCAAACGTTCGCGTGATTACCAGGATCAAAACATCAAATGAAAAAAGAACAATTTTATCCGCTAGGGATTTTTCTAGCTGCTATGTTAGGCGGACTTGTCCGCTACCTAGTTTCCACTTGGTTACCAGCCAGTCCTGACTTTCCTTGGGGAACCCTTCTTGTCAACTATCTAGGTATTTTCTGCTTGGTTTATCTGGTAAAAGGTTATCTAGTCTATAAGGGAACTAGTAAAGGCGTTATTTTAGCTCTGGGGACTGGTTTTTGTGGGGGGCTGACAACTTTTTCCAGTCTCATGCTTGATGCTGTGAAACTGCTTGATACAGGGCGCTATCTTAGTTTAGTCCTGTATTTGCTTTTGAGCATCGGTGGAGGCATGCTTTTAGCTTACTATTTAGGGAGGAAAAAATGGTAATCGTCTATCTTGCAATTACTTGTGGCTTAGGAGCGCTCGTACGATATTTCTTTTCCCGCTATAATCAAGCTGCTAAATTGCCCCTCGGAACGCTCATAGCCAATCTTTTGGGTTGTTTTTTAATTGGACTTTTCTATAATCATGTGGAGTCTAAGGAAGTCTATGCTATTCTAGCAACAGGATTTTGTGGAGGTTTGACAACTTTTTCGACCTTGAATGACGAACTTCAAAGACTGCTAAGTGATAAGAAGGTATTTTATTCTTATTTATCTTTGACCTACCTAGGTGGTTTAGTTGCGATTTTTTTAGGAATTCTGCTATAAATTTCTTTACTTTTTTGTAGAAATTTGGTAAACTGTATCTTGTGTGTAATGGACGCACAAAAATACAGTTTATCCGCTGAGGAAGGTTCCTCAAGATTGACAAAGATAGGAGAATAAAATGAATCCATTAATCCAAAGCTTGACTGAAGGTCAACTTCGTACAGATATCCCATCATTCCGTCCTGGTGACACTGTTCGTGTACACGCGAAAGTTGTCGAAGGTAACCGTGAACGTATCCAGATTTTTGAAGGTGTTGTTATCGCACGTAAAGGTGCTGGCATCTCAGAAAACTACACAGTTCGTAAAATCTCTAACGGTGTAGGTGTTGAGCGTATCTTCCCAATCCACACTCCACGTGTTGAAAAAATCGAAGTTGTTCGTTACGGTAAAGTACGTCGTGCGAAATTGTACTACTTGCGTGCTCTTCAAGGTAAAGCAGCTCGTATCAAAGAAATCCGTCGTTAATTCGACTAAAAAACTCTGCTTTTTCAGCAGAGTTTTTATCTAGCTCCCTTAGTTCAATGGATATAACAACTCCCTCCTAAGGAGTAGTTGCTGGTTCGATTCCGGCAGGGGGCATTTTAAGTAATTTAAAGAAAAGCAAAGAATATGCAAAGTGTTTATTTTAAGGCAATCATCGCAAGTTCATTTTTAAAAATAATTTAGTATTTTTTGTCTTTTTTGACCAAATCATGACCAAATTTTGACCAAAAATTATATTTTGGTCAATGGTTATAGAATAAAATGGATCAGGAAAGAAATTTTGACATCTATCAGTTTAAAAATGAGTCTGGGCAAAAACTTAAGTTGAAGACGAAATTGAGTAAGTGTTTCCATTATAAAAGGCATAGAATCATGTTTTTTGGCCACCTTAATATGTATTATTCTTATTTTAAAGACTTTTTGCCCAGTCTCTGCACCAGTACTATAAGCCCAAATTACCAGCCAGCGCCTAAAGACGCTGGCTTTCACGTTGTTCAAGCCTCATTGCTCTTGACTCATCACTTGCCTCTTAAAGAGGCTTTAGTATTACTTACCACTATCCCTAAAGGGATCCTTATATTCTTTTACACTCAATTTATCTAGTGCTATATCATGCTTTTCCTGCTCTTGAATATATTTCTTAATTGTGGTTTCATTAAACATTACTGTACTCACATAATAACCTTCCGCCCAGAAACGCCGATTCCCAAACTTATACTTGAGGTTGGCGTTTTTATCGAACATCATGAGTGCACTTTTGCCTTTTAAATAACCCATGAAACTTGAAACACTTATCCTCGGTGGAATACTTACTAACATATGTACATGATCTGGCATCAGATGTCCTTCAATAATTTCAACACCTTTATAACTACACAAGTGATGAAATATTTCGCCTAAACTACTCCAATATTGATTATAGATGACTTTTCGTCTACACTTAGGGGTTAACACAATGTGATACTTACAGTGCCACTTTGTGTGTGATCAACTATGAGACTTTTGTACCATGGTTTTCTCCTTTCGCTTTACAATTGGCTTGAACACCTGTATTGTATCGTGGTTGGAGTTTTTTGATATAACTGTAGAAAGCGAACCCGCATAGAGGATTATCTCGCACCTAATGGAGCGATACGGACTAATAGTCACAAAATCTGAGCCATTCGAATGGATAGCTGATAATATTATACAATAAAAATGATTTGTCCTAAGAAAATTCTTATTTTTCATTGATGGTTTAGTACGCAGTTGTTAAGATATCTGAGTATTGATTGTCTAAATTAGCAATTTAGATATTATTCTTGGAATATTGTGGAAACAATATCTGAATTAGTAAATGTCTTAAAAGATTATGAATTTAAGTGATGTTAAGTGTCAATACTTCTTAGTGAGGAGGTTTCTTAAACTTTCATACAAATTTTGTCACCTTGTATTAGAACTGTATTTTGCGAAAAAATTCACACTTAAAAAATTAAGAATAAATTCTAACACTTTCAAAGTTACGGAAACAAAAATTATTTAATTTTACTTTATATTTCTTTTGAAGTGCTCTAAATATGAGGATTTTATTTTTGTTTCATCTAAAATATCAAATACTTGAATTGCTTTTTTCATTTTTTCTATTCCATTAAAATCGTACGGATTTTTCTTAAAATCAAAATATCCTGTTGCATATAGAAAAATAGTTTGTTCATAATAATTTAATTCATTTTTTAAA
>NZ_RQZB01000020.1:0-89394 GCF_003859975.1 Streptococcus sp. OH4692_COT-348 | reverse complement strand
TCTGGTTGGCTAGGTTGCAATTGCTTGATTTGTTCAAGAGCGTTGTTGAGGGCTTTATTGACGTCTTCTTGAGTCTTCGCTTCTTGGATAGCTGCGATTGCTTTATCAGTAATTTCAACTAATTTCTTCTTAGCATCGTTGTTAGTACCGAGTTCAGCCACTTTTTTCTCGATAGCTTCAGTCAGGCTAGCCATGGCCTTATCATAATTGATTTCAGGCTGTTTTGGTTCAACTGGTTGTTCTGGTTGGCTAGGTTGCAATTGCTTGATTTGTTCAAGAGCGTTGTTGAGGGCTTTGTTGACGTCTTCTTGAGTCTTCGCTTCTTGGATAGCTGCAATTGCTTTATCAGTAATTTCAACTAATTTCTTCTTAGCATCATTGTTAGTACCAAGTTCAGCCACTTTTTTCTCGATAGCTTCAGTCAAGCTAGCCATAGCCTTATCATAATTGATTTCAGGCTGTTCAGGTTGTTTTGGTTCAACTGGTTGTTCTGGGCTTGTTTCGTCTTCAGGTTTTTGGTAATTTTCGTCTTTGCTAAGAATGTCTTGCAAAGCAGTGACTGTCGACATCACATCTTGTACATTTACCGTATCAGAACTTAATTGTGCAGTGAGTTTATCAAGATTAGACTTAAATGCTTGGCGTGCAGTTGCAGTATCTTTCAATCCAGCAGGATCAAAATTAGACAAGTCTTCTTTCCATTTAGAGATAGATTGAAGGATTTCTGCTTTGCTGTATAGCTCGCTTCCGTCGCCTTTTGTAATGAATTGATCCACTTGCATACCAATATTTTTAGTCAAATCATTCTTGTCAGGGTCTAGTTGGAGAGTTACTGCGTGCAAGTTTTCATCAAGTCCTTTTAGGCTGACTAGAGTCTGATCACCTTGACGGTTAGCGGCATGACCGCTAAAGTATTTCTTGCCATCAATAGTGGATGCATTTCCCATTCCATCTTGATAGGTGACTTCCTTACCGTCAAGGAATACTTTATAGACACCATGACCTGGGTCAACAAATCCTTTGATTTCTAATCCTGTACCATAGAAATAAGCAGTCACAGTTGTCTTCTTCTTTTGATCCTCTGTCAGATATCTAAATGATACCCATGATTCAGTGTTTTGGTATTTGCCAGAAGAGTTGGTTTCGTGTCTCCAGCCAGGACTGTAATCTAATTGGCTAGCCTGGTCGTCATAATTTGTCTGATCTTTCTTCAATAAATCAGCCTTCATTACTCGAATAGTTGCGTCGGTAGCAAAACCGAGTAGGGCACCATCAGACGCAGAAGTGAGTTTTGCTTTGAAGTCAAAGATTGAGTCAGCTTGTTCGGTGAAGTCGATAGTTGGAATGGTAACAGTTTTCTCTGTTTCACCATCTGCAAAGGTCACATCTTGAGTTGTATCTTGGTAAACCTTACCGTGAACTCCTGTTCCAGGTTCCGTAATGAAGCGAACGGTAGCAGCTCCCTTGCTTCCGCCAACACGCTTAATTGTAACAGTAACAGGTTTTCCTTTTTCGACATCGTAAGAAGTTGCTTCAAGCTCAAACATACCCTTGCTGTTATTGTTTAGAGTGTAGATTCCTTCTGTAGCAATTGGCTCACCTGTTTTGTTAACGAGAGTAATAGTGTGTTCTCCAGGTGCTAAATCACCAGTTTCGTAAACTTTTTGGCTACGTTTACGGCTACTGTTCTTTGTTTGTACATCTGCGACTTTTTGACCATCCACGAATACAGACATTTCACCATGGCTTGGATCTACTGTTGATACGATGTAAGCCTTGGTTCCTGTGAAACGATAGGTGACTTTGGCGTCTTTCTTGTTGGTCCACATAGAAGTACCGCGGATACCTTCCGATTCATTGTACCAAGTTGTACCTTCCTTGTCAGCCGTTGTATTTGAGTGGTATTCTAGTCCAAGAGGATATCCATCATTCTTTTCGATAGTGCTCGGAGTTTTATAGACTGAGAAGTTGGTTAGGATTGGTGTGGCTTGTGAGCCAGTAATCGTAACTCGGATTTTTTGTGCTTCTACAGGTTGACCCTGGATCAAACGACGATAGCCTACGGTTGAACCTTCACCATATGGAACCCAACGTCCGTTGATTTCGACTTCAATCTTGAATCCAGAAATACGTTGTCCTTTGGCAATATCTTCCTTGAGTTCTACGACGTCAAAACGTCTCTTTTGTCCTAAATCAACTGTGAAACTACCAGTTGTAGCATCATTTGAAAGTGCCCAGCTAGTATCATCTTTACCGTCTGTAAGGTGGCTTTCTTTGTAGAGATGGTTCTGACGAGTAGAACTTGCTGTTACAGTTGCTCCTTTGGCAAAGTCAGTCGCATACATTTGATCTAGAGTCGCTTTGAATTCTTTCAAGCGAGCCACGTCAGCATCTGCGAATTTACCTTCTTTGTTTGGTGGAATGTTGAGAAGAAGTGGCGTTCCACGACCAACAGACTTGAAGTAGATATCCATCAATTCTTTGAGGGATTTTGGTTGCTGGTTATCGTGGTAGAACCAGCCAGAGCGGATGGAAACATCTGCTTCCCCTACAGAGTACATATCTCCGTCAGGGTCACCGTGGTTAAGGTATTCGTTCTTAACATTTTCGGTGATGTTTGCTTTCTTGACCTTATGCCATACAGGGTCACCGGCGATACCACGCTCATTTCCAATCCAACGGACACTTGTTGGTTCGGCAGAGAAGATAGCGATATCTCCTTCAGCTTCCTTGATGTATTTGAACCACTCATCAAAAGTATAGGTTACTTTTTGGGCACCGCTACCGCGTGCTCCATCCATCCAGACTTCGATAAATTTACCCTTATTACCGTATTTTGGATTACCAAGGATTTCTTTTAGTTGATTGAGGTAGTATTCGTTGTATTCTTTTTGAGTAGCTACCTTATATTTAGGGCTATTAACATCCCATGGTGATAGGTAAACACCCATGTTCATATCGTATTTAGTAGCCGATTTAGAGATTTCTTCTAGAAGGTCACCTTTTCCATCTTTCCATGGGCTTGCAGCTACGGTATGATTTGTATATTTAGATGGGTAAATAACGAAACCATCGTGGTGTTTGACAACCATAATAGTTCGTTTGAAACCGGTTTCCTTTAGAGTGCGGATCCATTGATCTGTATCTAAGTTAGTTGGATTGAAGTTTTTAGGATCCTCATTTCCATGTCCCCATTCAGAATTAGTATAAGTATTCATACCATAGTGGATGAAGGCAGCTAATTCTTCCTTGTGATAATCAAGTTGAGCCTTGCTTGGAAGGGGGCCGTGATTTCCGATTTCTGTTTCTTTATCTTCTGGATGAGCAGCAGGTAAAACATTCGAAGTTGGATTAGAGTTATCAGAGATTTTTTCGTATTCAAAGACGACATAATTCACACCCTTGTGCTGGATGCTGGCTTCTAAGCGTGGAGTGATTGCGCGGTAGCCTGCGATTTCTTTTGCTTCAAAAGTGTTTACAAAGGAAACATCATATTCTTTTCCGTCATTATTATCAGTAACAACATCTGCTAATTCTTGCTCTGAGTCTTTCAAACGATAATGAATGGCAAATAAACCTTTATTCACTTTATAAACCACCTTGATGACCCGTGTTCCTGGAGCTGTTTTGCTGACGACGTTGTAAGTCCACTCATCTTTGAGTTGCTTGTTGATTTCGACACCATCAATAGAGACAATCTGGTATTTCTCTTGATTTTTTGTATAGAAGTCGGTCTTAGCGATTTCTTTTTTGAAGTCATAGTCAAAAGCTGTTCCAACTTCAGTCTTTTCAACGAAAGTATCATCAGTTTTGATTGGATTACCAGTTTCATCTACGTGTTGAACCACTACACGTCCGTAATCGATTCCTTTAATGAGTGTCGCAACACCATTTTCATCGAAAGAATATTGATTTTCACCAATAACAGCAGTTTTATTTCTGAACATTTCTCCTTCAGGAGTAAAGTAATATCGTTTCCCGTTATCACCTTGGTACCAACCTTTGATACCATATTTTGCGATAATATCTTTTACCCATTTGACTTGCTCAGGTGAGAGGACGATCCCACCACCGAAACGGTCTTTGTCAGGGATGCCGTTTTCGATTGTGCCATGTTGGTGAACACCGACTACTTTACCATCACCGTTGATAATGCCAGCACCTGAAAGACCTGAAACAGAAGTCATATGATAGGTGATGCCTTTTGAACCTTTATTATCATAATTATCAACAGATTTCACGACACCATCAGCCTTGTAAAGTTGACCAGCTACAATTGGTTTTTTGAGCTCAGGTGAGCTTGAATCAGTCGGATATCCAATCGTGCTAACAGGATCTCCTGGTTGATATGTTTTGTTTTCTGCCAAGGGAACAAAGGTAGCAGCTTTATTTGGACTAGCGATTTGAAGAGGAACAGGTGCTACAACAGCAGCCAAGTCATTTTGATATCCTTTTCCAAATTCTTTCTTGTTCCAAAAATGAATATCTTCTTCTTTGAAAAGAGTAGTATTACCCGTTACAGGTTGAGAATTGCGAACAGCAGAATTGGAACCGAGGTTATAGTAAAACTTAGCAGAATCTCCACCTCGAATATGTCCTTCTTTTGTATCACGGTCTGATTCTAAAAAGTTGTGAGCGACAGTCAAGATGACATTTGGTGCTACAAAAATACCAGAACCAGACACGATATAGCGTTGAGAACCACCATTGTAAATAGTGTAAATCATACTAGCAGCAGTAGCAGGTTGTCCCTCATAAGGGACGTGCTTCAAATCTAGACCACCGTTGATAATCGCACGATTACCATTTTCAACTTCTTTTGGAAGTTCTTCCTTGTTTTTTAGAATGCTTTCTGTCTCAACTTTAGGGCTATCCTTCTTGTCTACGATTGCTGAAGTATCTATGTTTTTTACGGGCGTATCAGGATAAGCTTGATCGTGGATTTCTTCAGGAAGTAAGTCAGTAGTCGTAGTCTTAGTATCTGCTACAGATTTTTCTTCTGCTGGTTTAACAGTTTTCTCTGCTTGCTGTGACTTTTGAGGTGTAGAGATTACAGGACTTTCATTTTTGATTTCTGGTTTAGTTTTTTCAGCCTCGGCCAATTTTTCTACGTTTGGTTGAGAACTTGTAGCTTCAATTTTTGCTTCGTCAGCTAGTGCTGTTCCAGATGCAAAAAAAGCGAGACCAACCATAACCGAAGCAACACCAACGGTTAATTTTCTGATGCTAAAAGTTTGCCCTTTTTCAAAAAGGTATCGATTCATAATGTACTCCTAGTTTGAATAAAGACAGTCAGCTACTGTCTGAGCCCAAGTATGACTTGGAAACGATTTTCTTTAATGATAGTTAATTTGTGCAATAGTTTGAGTATAATCTTCCTCCTATTTAAGCGCTTTCATCTTAAGATAAAAAAATTTAAATTGCCATCTTAATCTTTAAAATGACCCAAAATCCTTAATATAACAAATATACTAAATTATTCCAAGAAATGCAATAGAGAAATGTAAGAAAATCAATCTAACTTAAAGAAATTCATTTGCTTTTTAAAGAAAAAATACATCCTTTCAAAAATTAAACTAAATGAAAGGATGTATTCAAAAAATCAGAGTAATTTTCGTATGGCCTCTTCAATTTGTTGTGGGTCTGTTTTGGAAGAGAAGCGTTCAAAGACTTGCCCATCTCGACCGATGAGAAACTTAGCGAAATTCCATTCGATTCGTTTTCCTAGTGGACCAGATTTCTGGTCTTTCAACCAAACATAGAGGGGATCTGCCTCCTTACCGTTGACCTTGATTTTGGCAAAACGTGGGAAGGTGGTTTGATAGTGTAGGCTACAGAAGGCGTTGATTTCTTCTGCGTTACCTGGTGCTTGTCCCATAAACTGATTGCAAGGGAAGTCTAAAATCTCAAAACCTTGTTCTTGATAGCGATCATAGAGTTCTTGAAGTCCTTGGTACTGGGGCGTTAAACCACATCCAGTAGCAGTGTTGACAACCAAGAGAACCTTACCACGATAGGTCTCTAGTAGAGTTTCTTGATGGTCTTGATTCAAGACTGAAAAATCGTATAGTGAAGTCATTGATTGCTTTTCTCCTTCTGTTTGGTGTTTTTAGGAGTTTTCTCCTCCTGAAGTGATAGAAATCCGTAGGTCAGGGTTCCAAAAATGCTACCGATAATCAGGCCATACATCAGCAATGGAACACTTTTATCGAATTGCAGGAGCAACTTCACAAAATCTAAAAGGGACATCTGTTGAACGAAGACCTTATGAAAGATGAGTAAGGTAAAGAGACCAATCTGAATACCGATAAACACAATCCAACTCCGAAATTTGATTTGGTCTTTGCTGTAGGTTTTGAGGATGATTTCTGACTTGTCATCTTTTTCAAAATGAAGGTCTTTGACGGCTCTTTGGGTTTTTAAAGTAATGAAAAAAATGAGTCCAGAGTAAACGTAGGGCATGGCATAGCGAACGGCTTCTATGAAGCGTCCAAATAACAGATAAAACAAGAAGAGGAAGAAGGAAGAATAAACGATTTGGACCATGGAACGGGCACAAGCCTTGTAAATAATCTCTTGTCGGCATTCATCAAAAGGGCCTTGAATGTGAAAGAGATTTCGAAGTAGGCGAGTAGTTAAGTCTTCTTTTTTCATGTTAGCAACCTCCTAAATGAGCGGTTTTTGATTGACTTCTTTAACGAATTGATAGAGATAATAAAGATAAGTGATAGAAGAAAGGCTAGCGATAGTCAGCAGTAAATAATATTTCCAATCGCTTGAGATGAGCATCAGTTGTGGAAAAGATAGAATTATAAAGTATAGTGCTAAGTTGAGTATGCGTGTTTTTGGGGAGTCAATCTTTAGATAAGTCAGTCCTTTGTTAAGTGCTGGAATAAAGACTAGCACGAGGAATATCTCTCTGATTGGCAAGTTCCCTGAAACGATGATGAAGATGAGCAGTGAAGCAAACAAAAGATGATAGGTAAGTAAAGTTACTAGTGATTTCATAGGGCACCTCCTAATCCTCATCTTGCTCTTTTTTAGTTTTTGCAATGCGACGGGAAATGAGGAACTGTATACTCGCTCCGAAGAAAATAGAACCGAGAATGCTTGATACACCATTTCTTATAGTGAGGAGAGAATGAAAATAGTCCTGACCTTCACCTATGAGTATACTGAGAAGAGGAGTTATAAAAAACATCCATAGACCAAAGAACAAACCTGCTTTAAGACCTGGATAGTATAGTTGCTTACTTTCTTTCTCGCTCAGCATATCTGGATCAATAGCTGTAATCCCTGTTTTTTTCATTTGGTAGGTGACATAGCCAGCAGCGATGAGGGCAATCACTAAAATCAGAGGAGGATAGATTAGAGCCACTTCTTGAGGGTATTTATAGGCCAGAAGGAGTGGAATAAGATTTCCGAAAATCATCAGATAAAAGAGGATGATAAAGACTTGGTTCCCAATACGATCGGCCTCACGCCGTTTGTATTCGTCAAGGGGACCAGAAATACCGTATGTGCGTTTGATAAGTTTTTCCGTGAAGGTTTCTTTTTTCATGAGTTTGCTCCTTTTTTAAAAGTTATCCTCCCAAAAGAGACTGTTGAGGTCAGTTTGGAGACTGCGGGCGAGATTGAGACAGAGTTCCAGGGTTGGATTGTACTTGTCGTTTTCAATCATATTGATGGTTTGTCTCGAGACACCGATATCCTTGGCGAGTTCGAACTGGGAAATGCCTAGTTCCTTGCGAAATTCTTTCACACGATTCATCTGTTCTCCTTTCTGATTTATGTCGTATATATTTGACTATATTATATTCTTCTATGAAATAGATGTCAAGCATATTTGACATATTTCTTAAAGAAATCTTACTTTTTTTGACCTATTTGTCTGACTAGTGCAAGCTAGTCAGATTTGTGGTAAAATAGATAAGATATGACAAAAGAATTTCATCATGTAACGGTCTTACTCCATGAAACGATTGATATGCTCGACGTAAAGCCTGACGGTATCTACGTTGATGCGACTTTGGGTGGAGCAGGCCATAGCGAATATTTATTAAGTAAATTAAGTGAAAAAGGCCATCTCTATGCCTTTGACCAGGACCAGAATGCCATTAATAATGCGCAAAAACGCTTGGCTCCCTACATTGAGAAGGGGATGGTGACTTTTATCAAGGATAACTTCCGTCATTTACAGGCACGTTTGCGCGAAGCTGGTGTTCAGGAAATTGATGGAATTTGTTATGACTTGGGAGTGTCTAGTCCTCAATTGGACCAGCGTGAGCGTGGTTTTTCTTATAAAAAGGACGCGCCACTGGATATGCGCATGAATCAGGATGCTAGTCTGACAGCCTATGAAGTGGTGAACCACTATGACTATCATGACTTGGTTCGTATTTTCTTCAAGTATGGTGAGGATAAATTCTCTAAACAGATTGCGCGTAAGATTGAACAAGCACGTGAAGTCAAGCCAATCGAGACAACGACTGAGCTGGCAGAAATTATCAAGTCGGCCAAACCTGCCAAGGAACTCAAGAAGAAGGGCCATCCTGCCAAGCAGATTTTCCAGGCTATTCGAATTGAAGTCAATGATGAACTGGGAGCGGCAGATGAGTCCATCCAGCAGGCTATGGAGATGTTGGCTCTAGATGGTAGAATTTCAGTGATTACCTTTCATTCCTTGGAAGACCGCTTGACCAAGCAGTTGTTTAAGGAAGCTTCAACGGTTGAAGTTCCCAAAGGTTTGCCTTTCATCCCAGATGTTCTCAAGCCAAAGATGGAATTGGTGTCCCGTAAGCCAATCTTGCCAAGTGCAGAAGAATTAGAAGCTAATAACCGCTCGCATTCAGCTAAGTTGCGCGTGGCCAGAAAAATTCACAAGTAAGAGGGGAAAAGATGGTAGAAAGAATCGAAAAAACAAGCCAGTCGCTGCAAACCAAGTTTAAGAGATTTTCACGAGTAGAGAAGGCATTTTATCTTTCGATTGCTTTGACTACAATTGTTTTAGCGATTAGCGTTGTGTTTATGCAGACAAAGCTATTACAAGTTCAGAATGAATTGACCAAGGTTAATGCTCAGATAGAAGAAAAGAAGACAGAACTAGATGATGCCAAGCAAGAGGTTAATGAATTGATTCGTTCAGAACGTTTGAAAGAAATTGCAAACTCGAAGGATTTGCAGTTGAATAACGAAAATATCCGAACAGCGGAGTAAGATATGAAACAATTGAAAGAAAAAATTATCCGTTTTGCCGTTCGCAATCGTAAATCACCAGAAGAAAATCGCCGAAGAGTAGGGAAGAGCCTAAGTTTATTGGCAGTCGTACTCTTCGCTGTCTTTTTGGTCAACTTTGCGGTCATTATTGGAACGGGTAGTAAATTTGGTAAAGACTTGGTCAAAGAGGCTAAGAAGGTTCACCAGACAACGAAGACCATTCCGGCGAAACGAGGAACCATCTATGATCGAAATGGAACGCCAATAGCAGAAGATGCGACTTCTTACAATGTGTATGCTGTTATTGACAAGACCTACAAGTCGGCTACTGGGAAAGTTCTTTATGTAGAAGATTCAAAATTTAGTAAAGTTGCAGAAATTTTTCATAAATACCTGGAGATGGATGAGTCCTATGTGACAGAACAACTTGCTCAGCCCAATCTGAAACAGGTATCGTTTGGTACAAAAGGAAATGGTATTACTTATGCCAATATGATGGCTATTAAAAATGACCTCAAGACTGCTGGTGTGGAGGGGGTTGATTTTACAACTAGTCCTAACCGCAGTTATCCGAATGGTCAGTTTGCTTCATCATTTATTGGTCTAGCACAACTTCATGAAAATGAAGATGGTAGCAAGAGTTTATTAGGGACATCTGGTTTAGAGAGTTCTCTAAATAGAATCCTTGCGGGAACAGATGGAATTATCACTTACGAAAAAGATCGTCTGGGAAATATTGTACCAGGTACAGAGAAAGCTTCTCAACAAACTGTAGACGGGAAGGATGTTTATACCACTCTTTCAAGTCCCTTGCAGTCCTTCATGGAAACACAGATGGATGCCTTTCAAGAAAAGGTAAAAGGCAAGTACATGACAGCTACCTTGGTCAGTGCTAAGACAGGTGAAATCCTCGCTACTACTCAAAGACCTACCTTTAATGCAGACACTAAGGATGGTATCACTAAAGACTTTGTTTGGCGCGATATCCTCTATCAGAGTAACTATGAGCCAGGATCAACCATGAAGGTGATGATGTTGGCAGCAGCTATTGATAATAAGACTTTCCCTGGTGGAGAATACTTTAACAGTAGCGAGTTGAAACTGGCAGATGCAACCATTCGAGATTGGGACGTTAACGAAGGTTTGACGAGTGGTGGAACGATGACCTTTTCTCAAGGTTTTGCCCACTCTAGTAATATCGGGATGACCTTGCTCGAGCAGAAAATGGGAGATGCGACTTGGCTCGATTATCTAAATCGCTTTAAGTTTGGGGTGCCGACGCGTTTTGGTCTGACTGATGAGTATTCAGGTCAATTGCCTGCAGATAATATTGTTAATATTGCCATGAGTGCATTTGGTCAGGGGATTTCTGTAACGCAGACCCAGATGCTACGTGCTTTTACAGCCATTGCCAACGATGGGGTTATGTTGGAACCAAAATTTATCAGTGCCCTTTATGATCCAAATGACCAGTCTATCCGTAAGTCTCAAAAGGAAATAGTCGGGAATCCTGTATCGAAAGAAGCGGCATCAGTCACGCGTGACCACATGGTTATGGTTGGGACAGACCCTACATATGGAACCATGTATAACCACAGTACAGGCAAGGCAACTGTCAATGTTCCAGGTCAGAATGTGGCCCTTAAATCAGGGACTGCGCAGATTGCGGATGAGAAAAATGGTGGGTATCTTACAGGTTCAACAAACTACATTTTCTCAGCTGTTTCCATGCACCCAGCGGAGAATCCTGACTTTATCCTCTATGTGACTGTTCAACAACCTGAGCATTATTCAGGTATTCAACTTGGAGAGTTTGCCAATCCAATTCTTGAAAGAGCCTCAGCCATGAAAGAATCACTCAATCTTCAGTCAACTGCTAAGAATTTGGAGCAGTTTAGTAAGACTACAAGTTATGCAATGCCTGCAACTAAGGATTACACGCCGGGTGATTTAGCAGAGGAATTACGACGTAACCTTGTTCAACCAATCGTTATTGGAACAGGAACTAAGATTAAAGATAGTTCTGTTTCTGAAGGGAATAATTTGGAAGCCAATCAGCAAATCTTAATCCTATCTGATAAGCTTGAAGAAATGCCGGATATGTATGGATGGACACAGGAAAATGTTCAAGCATTTGTCAAATGGTTGAACATTGAAATAGAGTGGGATGGTACAGGTAAAACGGTTCAAAAACAGAGTGTTCGTGCCAATACTGCCATCAAAGATATTAAAAATTTGAAAGTAACTTTAGGAGATTAACATGATTAGTTCCATTAGTGCTGGAATTCTTAGCTTTTTATTAACAGTTATTGGTATTCCAGCCTTTATCCAATTTTATCGAAAAGCCCAGATTACTGGCCAGCAGATGCATGAGGATGTCAAGCAGCATCAGGCAAAAGCTGGAACTCCAACCATGGGGGGACTTGTTTTCCTCGTTGTTGCAGTTGTGGTGAGTTTCCTCGTCGCTCTTTTTTCAAAACAATTGACCAACAACGTTGGTATGATTTTGTTTATTTTGGTCTTGTATGGCTTGGTTGGTTTTTTAGATGACTTCCTCAAGGTCTTCCGTAAAATCAATGAGGGCCTTAATCCCAAACAGAAATTGGCTCTTCAGCTGCTAGGTGGCGTCATTTTCTACCTTTTTTATGAGCGTGGGGGCGATATGCTCTCTGTCTTTGGTTACCAAGTGCATCTAGGGATTTTCTATATTATCTTCGCTCTTTTCTGGCTAGTCGGTTTTTCAAACGCAGTGAACTTGACAGATGGTATTGACGGTTTAGCGAGTATTTCCGTTGTGATTAGCTTGTCTGCTTATGGAGTTATTGCCTATGTGCAAGGTCAAATGGATATCCTTCTAGTGATTTTTGCCATGATTGGTGGTTTGCTTGGTTTCTTTGTCTTTAACCATAAGCCTGCTAAGGTCTTTATGGGAGATGTGGGAAGTTTGGCCCTAGGTGGAATGTTGGCAGCTATCTCGATGGCCCTCCACCAAGAATGGACTCTCTTGATTATTGGAATTGTTTATGTCTTTGAAACAACTTCAGTTATGATGCAAGTCAGTTATTTCAAACTGACAGGTGGTAAACGTATTTTCCGTATGACTCCTGTGCATCACCATTTTGAGCTTGGAGGATTGTCTGGTAAAGGAAATCCTTGGAGCGAGTGGAAGGTTGATTTCTTCTTTTGGGGAGTGGGGCTACTAGCAAGTCTTTTGACGCTAGCCTTTTTATACCTACTGTAAAAAATAAATCAGGATGAAGCTTATCTTCATCCTGATTTTTGTGTGGTTAAACGTTAGTTGGACTCATCCTTCTTACTCTTAAGTAGAAAAGTTGCTGTTAGGACTAGACTCAATCCTGACAAGAATAGTAGTGGATTGGATGTTTCACCAGTAGCTGGAAGTTGTTCTTTAGGAGAATCATTTGCAGATTGAACAAGGTCTGGACTAGATGAAACTTGCTCAGAGCTGTTGGCTAATGGTTTGATATCTGTTTCACTTGGTTTTTGCTCTGCAGTAGTTGATGCTCCATTAG
Organism: Streptococcus sp. OH4692_COT-348; assembly: GCF_003859975.1. Lineage (GTDB taxonomy): Bacteria > Bacillota > Bacilli > Lactobacillales > Streptococcaceae > Streptococcus. The sequence goes on along the minus strand of NZ_RQZB01000020.1, from coordinate 76,645 downwards.
CTTGATAAACGACTGCATAGGTGCTGAAATGACTAGTCGTAAATTCTGCCATTCCCTCGCGAATAGTAAAATCGAGTGCCTGTAACTCTTTTGATGGAGTTAGGTAGTAAACATTTTCGACAGCAGAGGAAATAGGCAAGCGAACCAAGACAGCTCCTTTTGGTTGCAAACTCTGGTCAGTTGGATTTTTAAGGTGAAGATCGTAAGCATCATAGGTCTTACCAAATAGTTCTTGAGCTAATACACGTCTACTAGAAATATGAGAAACCCCCTCTAATTCAGTCGCTCCTCCAAGAATTTCAACTCCAGTCCTTTCATCTTTTAAGACACGAAGTTTATATTCAGGAACAGAAACCGTAGGGGCTTGCTCTTGTCCTGCTGTGCCGATAGTCTTCGTGTACTCAGGAATAGAAACCGTAGGGGCTTGCTCTTGTCCTGCTGTGCCGATAGGTTTCGTGTACTCAGGAATAGAAACCGTAGGGGCTTGCTCTTGTCCTGCTGTTCCGATAGGTTTCGTGTACTCAGGGAGAGAAACAGTAGGTGGTTGCTCTTGTCCTGCTGTGCCGATAGGTTTAGTATATTCAGGAATAGAAACGGTAGGTGGCTGTTCTTGTCCTGCTGTGCCGATAGGCTTTGTGTACTCAGGAGTAGAAACAGTAGGTGGTTGCTCTTGTCCCACTGTTCCGATAGGGTTAGTATATTCAGGAACAGAAACCGTAGGTGGTTGTTCCAGTCCCGCTGTCCCGATAGGTTGAGTGTATTCAGGGATAGAAATCGTAGGAGCTTGTTCTTGTCCTGCTGTTCCAATAGGTTTCGTGTACTCAGGAATAGAAATAGTAGGCGCTTGTTCTTGTCCCACTTTACCGATAGATTTCGTGTATTCAGGGATAGAAACCGTAGGTGGTTGCTCTTGTCCTGCTGTGCCGATAGGTTTAGTGTATTCAGGAATTTCTACAATAGGAGCAGGATCATCTCCCTTGCTTGTAGTTGGTTGCTGATTCTCAACCTTCTTCTCATCCTTTTTGGTAAAGACAGCTACTACAGGACTGCTTGTTGTATTTCCCTGGATAGAATAAGCTTCTATCGCATTTCCAATTTTTCGATTGGTTTCGTCAGGGATAGGGATTTGTACCTGATTATCTTGGATTGATAAGACAGTCTGATCCCCAGTCGTAACCAGATGATTATCGTCTATCCTGCGCAAAACGAGTGGATCTTTGATACCTGGGAAGGTCACAGCGATTGCTTCCCAGTCTCCAGCTGGTAGGGTTAAGGAAATTTCTTTGTCATTTTCCTTAAGTGGTGTGATACTTGGACTATCCAAGCTTACAGCTGGAGCTTTAATCACATCAAATGAATCTAGAGAAATTTTCTTGCGACCTGCTGGTGAATTTGGATCAACTTTCAATGTCAAAATATGATTACCATCGGTCAGATTAGTAAATTCTCCAATTAAGGTTGCCTTTTGGGTAGCGCCAGCTGTGTAGAAATCTAGACTTGGCATTTCTTTGCCATCTAGTGTCACGAGAGCTTTTCCAAGAGCGGAGGTTTTGAGTCCGTAAATTCGAATACCTGTTCCAGTAAATGGAATGGTTGCCTGAGCTTCTGAAGCAGTACTTGGGTCACTGTTATTGATGTCCGCATATTTTTCTGTGCTCTTATATAATTCAGTATCGCTCCAATCTTTGAATTGAGATCCGTATTGAATGCGAGAGTCACGGTCATCCATTTTTTCAATAGTTGTTCCTTGTCCAGGCAAAACTTTAAAGTAGTCTAAGGAAATTTTGGAACGTTCACTTCCACGGTGTTTATGCTCTTGTTTTACAGTGATAGTCATCACATGAGCACCATCTGACAATCCTGTGAAGCGACCGATAAGGCTACCTTTTTCAGTTGCACCTGCAGTATAGAAGTCCAGTTCACCGACTGATTTACCATCGATTTTGACTTCAGCGATTCCCAATTGAGATGATTTGAGACCATAGATTTCAATGCCAACACCATTGAAAGGAATGGTTGCTGTCGCATCTTTATCTGTATAGTTACCTAGTGAAAGGTCGGCAAACTTCTCTGTTCCTCCAAATAATTCTGAGTCTGCCCAGTTTCCAAATGCAGAACCGTATTGGATTCGGCTATCACGGTCATCCATCAATTGGTTATAGGTTTCGACATTGGCCTTTTCGGATACCTGTGTAGAAACATTACCCAGCATAGCCTTAACAGTATAAGTGTAGGCGAGTTGAGGGTCGAGTGAACGGTCGATAAAATGGGTTTGATTGGTCACAAATTCTCTGCTTGCAGAGGTTTGGCCAGATTCGTCTTTCACTTGTCTTTGGATAACATAGTGGGTAGCGCCTTCTACTTGGTTGAAGGTAAGTTCGGCAGTGACGCCATTTTGTCTAACTGCTGTCAGACTGGTTACACGACCAGGGAAATGTTCAAAGGTAATGACATCACCTTTTTGTGTTGCCAGTTGAATGCGGCCATCTTTAAGAACAGTTGCTTTGACAGATTTGCCATTAACCTTAACCTGACTGGCTTCGATATTTGGATAATCTACAACTAGGTCTCCACCGACATTTGAAAGGAAGGACAAGCTTTGCAAGTTTTTATCTTTCCACTTCATGCTGACTTCAAAGTTACCACGGGCAACCAGACCAGAAACCTGACCGTCTTTCCAAGCATCTGGAAGGGCTGGCAATGGTGCAATGTAGCCAGTGTGTGATTGGAGAAGCATTTCTGCAATCCCACTGGTTGCTCCAAAGTTTCCATCGATTTGGAAAGGTGCGTGCGTATCCCAAAGGTTTTCAAGAGTTGAATATTTGAGCTGTTCAGCGAGCAAGCGATGAGCACGGTTACCGTCTAAGAGACGAGCCCAGAGGTTGATTTTATTGGCCTTAGACCAACCAGTACCACCATCTCCGCGATGGTTCAAAGTTGCACGCGCAGCTTCTAAGTATTCAGCCTGATCCTTGCTAAAGAGTGTACCTGGGAAGAGGCCAACTAAGTGGGAAACGTGGCGGTGGTTATTTTCAATCCCTTCATTAGTGAATTGTGGACTGTCTTCCTCGTACCATTCCTTGATGCGTCCCTCTTTGTTGATGTGAAGTGGTTTGAGTTTGTCAAATTTAGCCTTGACCTCTGTAACTAAGTCTTTGTCGACATTCAGATGGTTGGCGACTTCCATGTAGTCATGGAATAGCTGCCAGACTAGTGATTGGTCAAAGGTATTTCCAATGGTAATAGTACCGTGTTCAGGTGAATAGGATGGAGAAGATACCCAACGGTCGCTGGCCTGGTCATAGTGTAAGAAGGAATTCCAGAACTTAGCTGTTTCCTTGAGCATTGGATAGATCTTTTCTTTGAGATAAGTCTCATCCTTGGTGAATTTATAGTAGTCATAGACGTTCTGCATCATCCAGGCATTAGCTGCTGGCGACCAACCCCAATAGTAATTCCAACCAGGAGTAGTCCAGCCAAATGGTGTCGCCTGAGTATGAACCAGCCAGCCATTTTCTTGTCCATCTTTGGATTCGATACCGGCGTATTCCTTAGCAGCGATACGGCCATAGTAACGCATATCGTCAATGTAATTGATCATTGGCTTGGCTGTTTCAGCTAGATTGCTCATGTAGGCTGGCCAATAGTTCATTTGCAAATTGACATTGAGGTGGTAGTCAGCGTTCCAAGGTGGATTGTCTACGGCATTCCAGACTCCTTGTAGGTTGGCAGGAAGGGCATCTGTCCGATCACGAGATGAACTAATCAATAAATAACGTCCGAATTGGAAGAAGAGTTCTTCCAGCTTTTGCCCTTTGCTAGGATTATAGGTCTGAAGGGCCTCTTTTGTCGTTTGAGCAGCATTGCTTCCACCTAGGTTTAGTTTGACGCGGTTAAAGAGGCTTTGATAGTCTTTGATATGGTTCTTTTTAAGTGTCTCGTAGTCTTTGCCCCTAGCTGCTTCTACAATGCCTTTAACTGTTTTTTCGAGGTCAATGTCTTTGCGATAGTTTGTTTTAGGATTTTGAGCAAAGTTAGTCTTGGCACTGAGTAAAAGCGTAGCGTAGCTAGCTCCTGTGATTGTTAAACTATCCTCATGGACAGTAACTTTTCCGTCCGTTTTAATTCCTAGATAGGATGCGAACTGGAGGCCATTATCTTTGACTGTACCTTTTAGTAGGATACCATTTGGGTTTGTCGTAACATGGCCACTCTTGTAGTTAGAATATTCCGCTGAGTAGTTTCCGTTAGCAAGTAAATCTTCTGTTAAGCTATTCCAAACTGTAAAATCAAGTTTTTTGTCCCCTTTTTGGGTCAAGTGGGTCACGGTGACATCATCAGGATAGCTGGAGAAGGTTTCACGTTTGAAGGTTGTCCTATCTTGGGTGTAAGAAGTGGTTGTAGTGGCTTCTGTGATATCCAAACCACGGTGATAATCTGTTACCGTATCCAGCCCCTTTTTCTGGTTATTGAAAACCATGGATACATCACCAAAGGCTAAATAACGTCCATATTGGGAATTGTTTGGACCAACTAGATTTCGTTCGGCTAATCGTTTGGCTTTTTGGCGGTCTCCATCCTCGAGAGCCTTACGAATTTCTGCTAAAATTTTATACCGTTCTTGATAGTTTCCTCCATTATAGTCGGTACTGTCGGGACGCGGTCCACCTGACCAAAGAGTTTTTTCGTTGTATTGGATTCTCTCCTCTCCGATGAGACCAAAAACCTTAGCACCCATTTCACCATTCCCAACTGGGAGTGCTTGTTTTTCCCAGCCATCATAGGAAGGAGCTGTTGGTCGATCATAGTTTAGCTGATAGTTGCTTTGTTCTGTCACAGGTAGTTCTTGTTTTTCGGTTTCCTTATTTTCATTAGGTTTTACAATAGCCTCAGTACTGGCTTGATTAGTTGTAGCAGAGGCAACCTTAGCTTCAGTGGGTTTGCTTTCAGAAGAACTATTATTAGCTAGAACTTGTTTTGAATGGTCAATTGCTTCGCTTGGCTGTGTGTGCTCGGTTGATTCACTTGCTTTCGTAACGGTATCTGTCTTAGCTGTAGTTTTCTCTAGTGTAGACTCATTTTGCTTTACTTCAATAGTATCAGCAGAGACGGTATGACTAGCTAGAAAAACCGCTCCAAGCAAAACAGAGGCTGTGCCAACTGTTAGCTTTCGAATACTGTAGCGACAGGATTTCTCCCTAAATAAATTTCCCATAGAAATCTCCTCTCATTTATTGTAAGCGCATTCATTTTTTCTTAAAAAAATATAATGCCCTATTTACAGTCTGATATAGACCGATTTTATTCGTACCATTTTAATATAACAAATAAAACCAGAGAAAGCAAGGGATTTTCATATGAAGTTATAGTTTTATATAATGTCACTGGAAACTGGTTAAACAAGTAGTCAAAGATGCGAGTGTATAAGGCGACTATGTATTGGTATCGTCCTGAAAGCGTAAAACAAACTGGTCAGTTCGCCTTCTTTGTGTTATAATGAAAGAGACTCAAAAAGAAACAGGAGAAAAATGATGGATTTACTATTAGCAATTGTATTGATTGTGCTAGCTTTTCTAGGAGGAGCTCTTGGAGGAATGTACTTGGTTCGTAAGCAAATCGAAAAAGAATTTGCTGACAACCCACGTTTGAATGCTGAAGCAGTTCGTACTCTTTTGAGTGCAAATGGTCAAAAACCAAGCGAAGCTAAGGTACAACAAGTTTACCACCAAATCATCCGACAACAAAAGGCAGCCCTTGCTAACAATAAAAAGAAAAAATAAATAAGGAAAAGTCTGGGATGAAAGTTCCAGACTTCTCACTATGTTGGCTAAGGGGTTAGGGATGAGACTTTTTCCTTGCATTCTATTGATATTTGATTATGATTAAGAGAGATAGTTGTTGATTAGGCTGTCATTATTCAGTTCATAAGGAACGGTAATCATAATGAACTATCAATCAGAAAAAAGACTAGAAAGAAGACTGTATGGATAATCGACCAATTGGTTTTTTGGATTCGGGTGTCGGGGGCTTGACCGTTGTGCGTGAGCTCATGCGCCAGCTTCCCCATGAAGAAATCGTCTATATTGGAGATTCGGCACGGGCGCCCTATGGTCCCCGTCCTGCTGAGCAAATTCGTGAATATACTTGGCAGTTGGTCAACTTTCTTTTGACCAAGGATGTCAAAATGATTGTCATTGCTTGTAATACTGCGACTGCCGTCGTCTGGGAAGAAATTAAGGCTCAACTAGATATTCCTGTCCTAGGTGTTATTTTGCCAGGAGCTTCAGCAGCCATCAAGTCCAGCCAAGGTGGGAAAATCGGAGTGATTGGAACACCCATGACGGTCCAATCTGACATTTATCGTCAGAAAATCAACGATCTGGATCCGGACTTACAGGTGGAGAGTTTGGCCTGTCCCAAGTTTGCTCCCTTGGTGGAGTCGGGTGCCCTGTCAACCAGTGTCACCAAGAAAGTGGTCTATGAAACCCTACGTCCCTTGGTTGGAAAGGTGGATAGCCTGATTTTGGGTTGTACCCATTATCCACTCCTTCGCCCCATCATCCAAAATGTCATGGGGCCCAAGGTTCAGCTCATCGATAGTGGAGCAGAGTGCGTACGAGATATCTCAGTCTTACTTAATTATTTTGAAATCAATCGTGGTCGCGATGCTGGACCACTCCATCACCGTTTTTACACAACAGCCAGCAGCCAAAGTTTTGCACAAATTGGTGAAGAATGGCTGGAAAAAGAGATTCATGTGGAGCATGTAGAATTATGACAAATAAAATTTATGAATATAAGGATGAACAGGACTGGTATGTCGGGTCCTATGGTATTTTTGGTGGCGTCCGGACGTTGACGGATGATGACTTGGATTTTCCTCTATTGGAGTTTGCCCAAAGATTTCGAGATGAGGATCGAGGTTTTCCTGTTTCTGTTACTGTTTTACGCTATGGTTCTCTCTACCGTTTATTGTCTTTTGTGGTAGATATCCTCAACCAAGAAATGGGACGAAATGTGGAAGTCATCCAACGTCAGGGGGCTTTTCTCTTAGTTGAAAATGGGCAACTCCTGCATGTAGAATTGCCTAAAGAAGGTGTTGATGTAGAAGCATTCTTTGAGACAAACAAGGTCAGAGAAACCTTATTGATTGCGACTCGTAACGAGGGCAAGACCAAGGAATTCCGAGCTATCTTTGACAAGCTAGGCTACGATGTGGAAAATCTTAATGACTATCCTGACTTGCCTGAAGTAGCTGAAACAGGCATGACCTTCGAAGAAAATGCCCGTCTCAAGGCAGAAACCATTTCTCAATTAACGGGCAAGATGGTTTTGGCAGATGACTCTGGTCTCAAAGTCGATGTCCTTGGTGGCTTGCCAGGTGTATGGTCAGCTCGTTTTGCAGGAGTGGGAGCTACTGACCGTGAAAACAATGCCAAACTCTTGCACGAATTGGCCATGGTCTTTGAACTCAAGGACCGCTCGGCTCAATTCCATACAACCCTAGTCGTAGCCAGCCCAAACAAGGAAAGCTTGGTTGTTGAAGCAGACTGGCCTGGCTACATTAACTTTGAACCTAAGGGTGAAAATGGCTTCGGCTATGACCCTCTCTTCCTTGTAGGAGAGACAGGCAAGTCCTCAGCTGAATTAACCCTTGAAGAAAAAAATAGTCAATCTCACCGTGCCTTAGCTGTTAAGAAACTTTTGGAGGTATTTCCATCATGGCAAAGCAAACCATCATTGTAATGAGCGATTCTCATGGCGATAGCTTGATTGTGGAAGAAATCCGTGATCGCTATGTAGGCAAAGTTGACGCCGTTTTTCATAACGGCGATTCTGAACTGCGTCCTGATTCTCCCCTTTGGGAAGGCATCCGTGTTGTTAAAGGGAACATGGACTTCTACGCCGGCTACCCAGAACGTTTGGTGACCGAGCTTGGTTCGACCAAGATTATCCAAACCCATGGTCACTTGTTTGACATCAATTTCAACTTTCAAAAGTTGGACTACTGGGCTCAGGAAGAAGAGGCCGATATCTGTCTCTATGGTCACTTGCATGTGCCAAATGCTTGGATGGAAGGAAAGACTCTTTTTCTAAATCCAGGTTCCATCAGTCAACCACGTGGGACCATCAGAGAATGTCTCTATGCTCGTGTGGAGATTGATGATAGTTACTTCAAAGTCGACTTTTTGACACGAGACCATGAGGTGTATCCGGGCTTGTCCAAGGAGTTTAGCCGATGATTGCCAAGGAGTTTGAGACTTTCTTGTTGGGGCAGGAGGAAACTTTTTTGACCCCTGCTGAAAATCTAGCTGTGTTGATTGATACCCACAATGCGGATCATGCGACACTCTTGCTCAGTCAGATGACCTATACCCGTGTTCCTGTTGTAACAGATGAAAAACAGTTCGTTGGGACGATTGGGCTCAGAGATATTATGGCTTATCAGATGGAGCATGACTTGAGCCAAGAAATCATGGCGGATACGGATATTGTTCATATGACCAAAACGGACGTAGCGGTTGTTTCGCCTGATTTTACCATTACCGAGGTCTTGCACAAGCTGGTAGATGAGTCCTTCTTGCCGGTTGTGGACGCGTCAGGGATTTTCCAAGGGATTATCACGCGCAAGTCTATCCTCAAGGCTGTCAATGCCCTCTTTCATGACTTTAGTAAGGAATATGAGATTCGATGCAAATGAGAGACAGGATTTCAGATTTCTTAGAGGGAAAGCAGGGTTTATCTGCCAATTCTAAGCAGTCCTATAAGTATGATTTGGAGCAATTTTTAGATATTGTAGGTGGGCGGATTTCGGAGACTAGTCTCAAGATTTACCAAGCCCAGCTAGTCAATCTAAAAATCAGCGCTCAAAAGCGGAAGATTTCGGCCTGTAACCAATTTCTCTACTTTCTCTATCAAAAAGGGGAAGTGGAAAGCTTTTACCGTTTGGAATTAGCCAAACAAGCTGAAAAGAAGACCGAAAAGCCGGAACTCTTAGACCTAGACTCTTTTTGGCAGGAAAGTAATTATCCAGAAGGACGCTTGCTGGCGCTTCTTATCTTGGAAATAGGGCTCTTGCCGAGTGAGATTTTGGCTCTCAAGGTTGCGGATATCAATCTGGATTTTCAGGTGCTGCGAATCAATAAGGCTTCCCAACAGAGGATTGTCACTATTCCCACGACCTTGCTTTCAGAATTGGAACCCTTGATGGGGCAGACCTATCTCTTTGAAAGGGGAGGGAAAGCCTATTCCCGTCAGTGGGCCTTCCGTCAGCTAGAGTATTTTGTCAAGGAGAAAGGTTTTCCATCCTTATCAGCTCAAGCCTTACGGGAACAGTTCATTCTAAGACAGATAGAAAAGAAGATCGATTTGTACGAAATTGCAAAAAAATTAGGATTAAAAACAGTCCTGACCTTAGAAAAATATAGATAATGGATATTAAATTAAAAGATTTTGAAGGACCCCTGGATTTGCTTTTGCACCTGGTTTCTAAGTATCAGATGGATATCTACGATGTGCCCATTACGGAAGTCATCGAACAGTATCTAGCCTATGTCTCAACCCTGCAGGCTATGCGTCTGGAAGTGACGGGTGAGTACATGGTTATGGCCAGTCAGCTCATGCTGATTAAGAGCCGCAAACTCCTTCCAAAGGTAGCAGAAGTGACCGACTTGGAGGACGATCTAGAGCAGGATCTTCTCTCTCAAATCGAAGAATACCGCAAGTTCAAGCTCTTGGGTGAGCACTTGGAAGCCAAGCACCAAGAACGGGCCCAGTATTATTCTAAAGCACCGACAGAGTTGATTTACGAAGATGCGGAGCTTGTGCATGACAAGACGACCATTGACCTCTTTTTGGCTTTTTCAAATATCCTAGCCAAGAAAAAAGAGGAGTTTGCACAGAATCACACGACTATCTTGCGAGATGAGTATAAGATTGAGGACATGATGGTTATCGTGAAAGAGTCCTTGACTGGACGAGATCAATTGCGCTTGCAGGATTTGTTCAAGGAAACCCAGAATGTCCAAGAGGTCATTACCCTCTTTTTAGCAACCCTAGAGTTAATCAAAACTCAGGAACTAATCCTCGTGCAAGAGAAGAGTTTCGGAGATATCTATCTCATGGAAAAGAAGGAAGAAAGTCAAGTGGCCCAAAGCTAGACTTGATAGAGAGGAAAGATGAGTACTTTAGCAAAAATAGAAGCGCTCTTGTTTGTAGCGGGTGAAGATGGGATTAGAGTCCGCCAGTTAGCTGAACTCCTCTATCTGCCACCGACAGGCATCCAACAGAGTTTAGAAAAATTAGCCCAGAAGTATGAAAAGGACCCAGATTTCAGTTTGGCTCTGATTGAGACTGGTGGTGCTTATAGATTGGTGACCAAGCCTCAGTTTTCAGAGATTTTGAAGGAATATTCCAAGGCGCCTATCAATCAGAGCTTGTCTCGGGCAGCTCTTGAGACCTTGTCCATCATTGCCTACAAGCAACCCATCACACGGATAGAGATTGATGCCATCCGTGGGGTCAACTCGAGTGGGGCTTTGGCAAAGTTGCAGGCTTTTGACCTAATCAAAGAAGACGGGAAAAAAGAAGTGTTGGGTCGCCCCAACCTCTATGTTACTACGGATTATTTCCTAGATTATATGGGGATAAACCATTTAGAAGAATTGCCAGTGATTGATGAGCTTGAGATTCAAGCTCAAGAAAGCCAATTATTTGGTGAAAGGATAGAAGAAGATGAGAATCAATAAGTATATTGCCCACGCAGGTGTGGCCAGTAGGAGAAAAGCAGAAGAGTTGATCAAGCAAGGCTTGGTGACGGTTAACGGCCAAGTGGTACGTGAACTAGCAACCACTATCAAGTCAGGCGACAAGGTCGAAGTTGAAGGTCAACCTATCTATAACGAAGAAAAGGTCTATTATCTGCTTAACAAACCACGCGGTGTCATTTCCAGTGTGACAGATGACAAGGGCCGCAAGACTGTTGTTGACCTCTTGCCCAACGTGAAGGAGCGTATCTACCCTGTAGGTCGTTTAGACTGGGACACATCAGGTGTTTTGATTTTGACTAATGACGGGGATTTTACGGATGAAATGATTCACCCTCGTAATGAGATTGACAAGGTTTATGTCGCGCGTGTTAAAGGTGTTGCCAATAAGGATAATCTCCGCCCCTTGACCCGTGGACTTGAGATTGATGGCAAGAAAACTAAGCCAGCTATTTATGAAATTCTCAAAGTGGATCCAGTCAAAAATCGCTCTGTGGTGCAGTTGACTATCCATGAAGGGCGCAACCATCAGGTTAAAAAAATGTTTGAAGCTGTCGGTCTCCAAGTGGACAAGTTGTCACGAACCAGTTTTGGACATCTAGACTTGACAGGACTCCGTCCAGGAGAATCCCGTCGTCTTAACAAAAAAGAAATCAGCCAACTACATACCATGGCTGTAACCAAGAAATAATGAAACGAATTTTAATAGCGCCCGTGCGCTTTTACCAACGGTTTATCTCACCAGCCTTTCCCCCCTCTTGTCGCTTTGAGCCTACCTGTTCCAACTACATGATTCAGGCTATTGAAAAACATGGCTTCAAGGGTGTTTTGATGGGTTTGTCTCGGATTTTACGTTGCCATCCCTGGTCGAAAACAGGTAAGGACCCCGTCCCAGACCATTTTTCACTCAAACGGAATCAAGAAGGGGAATGAGGTTGGGCAAAAATATTTTAGTTAATGATAAAAACGCATCCTATCAGGTTTGAGTAAGTCTGATAGGATGCGTTTTATCATGTAAAGATGTTAGTTGATACTCAATGAAAGAGCAAACTAGGAAACTAGCCGCAGGCTGTACTTGAGTACGGCAAGGCGACGTTGACGTGGTTTGAAGAGATTTTCGAAGAGTATGAGTTTGAAGTTGCTTATTTCAAGCCTTTTTGTGCGTCTTCAATCATGAGTTTGGTTGATTCAAGTCCGCCTCCGCTTAGATACCAGAGGTCTGGTGTTAGTTGGATGATCTTGCCATTTTTAGCGGCAGGTGTTTCAGCGATAAGGGCATTTTCTAGGACGCCATCGTTGCTTGAGTTGTCACCACCGATGGCAAGGGTACGGTTGATAACAAAGAGGATATCAGGATTGATTTCTTTGACACTTTCAAAGCTGACTTCTTGTCCGTGACGAGAATCTTCAAATTGAGTATCAGTTGGCTTGAATTTCAAGGTTTGGTACAAGAAAGAGAAACGAGATTGGGCACCAAAGGCAGCCATTTTTCCTTCATTGAGGAGAATCGCGAGGGCTTTTTTGTCAGAACTTTCATTTTTAGTAGCGACTTCTTGGATGTTCTTGTCTAGCTTAGCCAATTCTTCCTTGGCTTTCTGTGTACCTGTTTCGCCGAAGGCACTTGCTAAGGATTCAATGTTAGTTTTAGTTGAAGTCCAGTAGTCGTCCTTGCTTGCTTGGAAGAGAACGGTTGGAGCGATTTCTTTGAATTTGTCTACGAATTTTTGTGTACGTAGGGAAGCAATAATCAAATCAGGCTCAAGGGCGGCAATGGCTTCTAAATCTGGCTCAACCATAGAACCAACATTTTTAACTTTTCCAGCTAGGTCTTTGAGATAGGTTGGTACTGTTTTTGTAGGCATTCCCACGATATTCTTTTCAAAACCTAAAGCGCGAATAGTATCCGCAGCACCGAGGTCAAAGGTAACAATTTTTTCAGGAACTTTTGAAAGTTTGACTTCGTCTAGTGAGCTTTTAATAGTCACTTCTGTTGGAGCAGAGCTGCTTGTTTCCGACTTACTAGTGCTTGAGTTTGTGTTTGTACTACATGCACCAAGTAGGAGCAAGAAACTAGCTATTAGGGCAGTGAGGTAAAGTTTAAGGGATGTTTTCATGATTTCTCCTTTTTAAAATGTGATAACGATTTAGGGAGTCTCTAGGTTTTATTGACTAAGAGACAAAGTTTCTTCTAACTCGAGTTTCTGAGTTGCTAGCTATAGATGCAGATCTTTTTGCCATTGATATCAGCCAGCGTGATGGGAATCTCATAGAGTTGACTGAGTAGGTCAGCCTGCATGATTTGATCTGTTCTTCCCTTGCTAAAGACTTGACCGTCCTTAAAGGCGACAATTTCATCTGCATACTGACTGGCCATGTTGATATCGTGGAGGACGATGATAATTGTCTTTCCGAGTTCCTCCACCAGTCGCTTGAGAATCTGCATCATACTGACACTTTGCTTGATATCGAGATTGTTGAGTGGTTCGTCCAGCAAGATAAAGTCTGTATCCTGGGCCAGTACCATAGCGATAAAGACGCGCTGGAGTTGTCCCCCAGACAGGCTATCGATGTAGCGGTCTTTTAAGTCTGTCAGTTCCAGATAGTCCAGAGTTTCTCGGATTTTTTCCCAGTCTTCTGATCTAAGTCGACCTCGGCTGTAGGGAAAACGTCCAAAACTGACCAGTTCTTCCACCGTCAATTTGGCTTGGTAATTGATTTTCTGCTTTAGGATAGTCAGTTCTTGAGCCAGTTCTTGTGAATTCCAACTCTCGATTTCACGGCCTTTGATACTGAGAATTCCCTGATCTTTCTTGGTCAGTCTGCTCATGATGGAGAGGAGAGTCGATTTTCCAGCACCATTTGGACCAATGAATGCTGTCAGTTTCTGAGGACTGACTTCAAGCGTAATACCTTGCAAAATATCCTGTTTTTGAATGGATTTGTCAATGTTTTCCAGTTTCACTGACGCGCCCTCCTGTAGAGTAAGATAAAGAATAAGAGACCACCTACGCTCTCGATGATCATGCTGATGCGAATTTCCAGCGCAAATACTCGTTCAATCAGGGCCTGCCCCAAGGTCAAACTGATAAATCCGACCAGAATAGCCACTATAAAGAGTAACTTATGTCGATAGTCTTTGACGATTAGGTAGGTGAGGTTGGCCAACATAAAACCGAAGAAGGCCATAGGTCCTACCAGGGCAGTGGCCGTTGAAGTTAAAAGTACGATACCCCAGAGGAGCTCTTTCTGTTCTTTTTCCACATCGAGCCCCAATATCTGAGCTGTTTCTCTTTGCAGATGCAAGACATCCAGAATGACTGCTTTCCGAAAGAAAAAGATGGTCAAAGCAAGGATAATCAGAGAACTGATGGCTAGGATGGAAGTGTTGAGATGTTGAAAGGAGGCAAAGAGACTGTTCTGCAGTTTATCGTATTCGTTTGGATCCATCAGGACCTGAAGGAAGGTACTGATATTTCGAAAGAGACTTCCGAGGGCTAGACAAATCAGCAGGATGAAGACCAAATCTTGTTTCATCAGCGTCTTCAAGTAGCCTTGTAAGGCAAGAAAGAAGAGGGATTGAAGCATAAGCAAGACTAGAAATTCTAAGATAGGAGACTTTTCAAGCTGTAGAAATTTGCTTTCAAAAACCAGTAGTAGAGTTTGCAGTAGGACGTAGAAGGATTCGATTCCTAAAATACTTGGCGTCAGAAAGCGATTTTCCGTCAGGGTTTGAAAACTAATGGTCGAAATCCCAGTCGCGATGGCTACCAAGAGATAAACGATGATTTTTTGGGAACGCAACTTCCAAGCAAAGGCTGACAAGTGAGTGATGGGCCAAAAGTAGAGAAGGCAAGCTCCGATGGCAAGAATAATGAGAATCCAGAAGAGCTTGGTATGTTTGCTTTTAGACTGCATCTTTTCGTCCCCCTCTCCAGAGAAGTAAGATAAAGACGAGGCTACCAATGATTCCTAGTAGAAGACTGACAGACAGCTCATAGGGCCGAATCAGAACTCGGGATAGGATGTCGCAAGCCAGAACTAGATTGGCACCGACCAGTGCTACGATGAGTTTGGTCTGACTTAGATTATCTCCATAGCGCTTGCGAACAAGATTGGGAACAATAACTCCGAGAAATGGTAAGCCACCCACAGTAATCATGGTGACACTAGTCGTTAGCGCCACCAAAAAGAGGGCTAGTTTTTCAAGTAAGGAGTAGGAAATCCCCAAACTTTCACTGGTTTCTTTTCCTAAATTCATGATGGTAAAGGTTTTGGATAATTTCCAAACGGATATCAGGATAATGAGCCCTAAGAAGAGCCACTCATACTGATGAGTCTGAATCATGGAGAAGGAGCCCTGGGTCCAAGCTGTCATACTCTGAACCAGATTGAAACGATAGGCGATAACTTCTGTCACAGAACCGATAATCCCGCTATAGATGATTCCAATCAGAGGCAACATCCACCTTTCCTTTACAGTAAAAATGGTCATAAAGGCTAGGAAGAAGAGAGTAAATACGATGGATGAAACAAAAGCAAAGAGCATCTTTTGAGTCAGACTAGCCGATGGAAAGACAAAGAGGCTCAATACCATTCCTAGTTTGGCAGCTTCAGTGGTTCCAACTGTACTTGGAGCAGCAAACTGATTTTGAGTGATAGTCTGCATGAGAAGTCCTGCCATACTCATACTAGAGGCGGTCAGGAGAATGCTGATGGTTCTTGGGAGACGGGACTCTTGAAAGAGAAGCCAGGTCTGCTGGTCGAAATCAAAGAGCTTTCCCCATGAAAAATCACTGGTTCCAATGCTAATAGAGAGAAAGACTAGGAGTAGAAGTAAGCCAATTAAATAATGAGAAAGTTTCATACCCCGTCCTTTCATGTATATTTGGTATCGAAAGATACCTGCGAATATTACTGTAACACGATTTTTCTAATCTGTCAATAAATTTTCTGAAAATTTAATGTATAAAAAAATTCCTGAAAGAACATCTGTCTCTCTTTTTTATAGGAAAAGAGAGTAAAAATCTATCCACCTTCCCGCTATCCTTCTCCTATAAAAAGTGGTAAAATGGATGAAAGAAAGAAGGAACTGAAATGACAACATTATTTTCAAAAATCAAAGAAGTAACAGAACTTGCTGCGATCTCAGGTCATGAAGCACCTGTCCGTGCTTATCTTCGTGAAAAGTTGACACCGCACGTGGATGAAGTGGTGACAGATGGCTTGGGTGGTATTTTTGGTATCAAACATTCAGAAGTTGCGGATGCACCGCGTGTCCTGGTCGCTTCTCACATGGATGAAGTTGGTTTTATGGTTAGTGAGATCAAGCCAGACGGTACTTTCCGTGTCGTTGAAATTGGTGGCTGGAACCCTATGGTTGTCAGCAGCCAACGTTTTAAACTCTTAACACGTGATGGTCGTGAAATCCCTGTAATCTCAGGCTCTGTCCCTCCACATTTGACACGTGGAACAGGTGGACCAACCATGCCAGCTATTTCAGATATTATTTTTGATGGTGGTTTTGTGGATAAGGCTGAGGCAGAAAGCTTTGGTATCCGTCCTGGCGACACCATCGTACCAGATAGTTCTGCAATCTTGACAGCCAATGAAAAAAATATTATCTCAAAAGCTTGGGACAACCGCTACGGTGTTCTTATGGTTAGCGAGTTGGCGGAAGCTCTGTCAGGTCAAAAACTGGGAAATAAACTCTATCTTGGCTCTAACGTCCAAGAAGAAGTTGGTCTCCGTGGAGCTCATACTTCCACAACCAAATTTGACCCAGAAGTCTTCTTAGCAGTTGACTGCTCACCAGCTGGTGATGTCTATGGTGGCCAAGGCAAGATTGGGGATGGAACCTTGATTCGTTTCTACGACCCAGGTCACTTGCTTCTCCCAGGAATGAAGGATTTCCTTTTGACAACGGCTGAAGAAGCTGGTATCAAGTACCAATACTACTGTGGAAAAGGCGGAACGGACGCTGGTGCAGCCCATCTGAAAAATGGTGGTGTCCCATCTACAACAATCGGTGTCTGCGCTCGTTATATCCACTCTCACCAAACCCTCTATGCGATGGATGACTTCCTAGAAGCGCAAGCTTTCTTACAAGCCTTGGTGAAAAAATTGGATCGTTCAACGGTTGATTTGATTAAAAATTATTAAACTTAAGGAGGTGGTAGGGATGGTAGAACCAAACCTAGAAAGCCTTGTAAAAGATCTTTACAATCATGCTCGACATGATTTGAGTGAAGATTTAGTTGCTGCTCTCCTAGAGACTGCTAAAAAACTGCCTACTACAAATGAGCAATTGCTGGCAGTCCGTCTCTCAGGCCTGGTCAATCGTGAATTGCTCCTAAATCCTAAACATCCAGCACCTGAATTGATAAACTTGGCTCGCTTTATTAAAAGAGAAGAAGCCAAGTACAGAGGAACCGCGGTTTCTGCTATTATGTTTGGCGAACTCTTTAAAATGCTTTGATTCCATTGCGGATCAAAGCATTTTTCTATAAGTTAAAAAAAGTAATTCTTGGTTAGGAAAAGAAAAAGCCATCCTATTTAGGATAGCTTTTTGGTTATCAGATTTGTTCAGCGATGACTTTTTCAGCTAGGTTCATAGCGTGGTCAGACACTCGAGTGTAGTGGGAAATGATGTCGATAAAGTTGACCCCAGCTTGTGTTGAACACTCGCCCTTATTAAGGCGTTTGATGTGGGTCTTTCTGAGAACACGCTCCATATTGTTGATTTCTTTATGGCGTTCAATCAGACTTTGAGCTTTTTCAATATCATTGTTTTCTACACTATCAAGGGCATCCTTGATAAAGCCAGTGGTTTTTTGATAGATATCAGCCAATTCCTGCAAAGCAGCTTCAGAGAACTCAACATTTTTACGTTGAAGATAGTCAGTCAGGTTGAGAAGAGCTTCTGCGTGGTCCCCAATCCGTTCCAAATCACGGGATGAATCCAGGATGTTGGTCAGAACTTCACTTTCTTTCTGGCTAAGGGTCTCGCTTGAAAGAGTAATCAGGTAACGAGTCAATTTTTCATCAATGGTATTGATGGCTTCTTCTGTCTTGTGTCCTTTTTCAGCAACTTTTTCATTGAGGTCAATGATGTAGTTGTATGAAAGGTCAAAGGCTTTAGAAGCATAATTTCCTAAGTGTAGGAGTTCTTTTTTGGCATTTCCGAGAGCGATTGATGGAGCTTGTTTAATCAAATGCTCATCAAGATAAAGCGGCTCGTACTTGACAACTTCATCTTCACCAGGGATGAGCTTGGTTACAAAGAAAGCCAAGGCTCCGATGAATGGAAATTGTACAATGGTGTTACTTACGTTAAAGGCACCGTGAGAGAAGGCGATGGTCATCTCAGGTGAGAGATGAAGGAGTGCTTGGAAGTACTCAATCATAGCAGTGAAGGGGCCTAAGAAGATTAAGCAAAGAATAGTTCCTAAAACGTTAAAGGTAACGTGGGTTGCAGCAACGCGTTTCGCAGAGACATTGGCTCCAGCTGCCGCGATGATAACGGTTAAGGTTGTTCCGATATTATCTCCGAAGAGAACTGGTAGAGAACCATTAAGGTCAAGGAATCCACCTGCATAGAGACCTTGCAAAATCCCGATTGTCGCAGAAGAAGCTTGGATGAGAACGGTAATCACTGCACCAGCAAAAACTCCTAAAATAGGATTTTGTCCCAAGGTTACCATATATTCCTTGAATTGTGGTAAATCTTTAAGAGGGCTCATACCAGCACTGATGAGATTGAGGGCGTAGAAGATTCCCCCTACACCAAACAGGATGCGCCCGATATTATTTGCTGTTCTATTTTTTGTAAAAAATAGGAACATGGTTCCAAGGAAAATCAAGGGTAAAGCATACTCACCAAGCTTGAAACCGATGATAAAGGAAGTGACGGTAGTTCCGATGTTGGCCCCCATGATAATTCCGATAGCCTGTCTAAGAGTGAGAAGGCTAGCGCTGACCAGTCCAACCGTGATAACTGTAACCCCTGTACTTGACTGAATCAGGGCAGTCACGACAATTCCGACTAGAACACCTAAAAAGGGATTGCTAGTGTACTTGTCAATGTAAAAACGAAGGCGATCTCCAGCAGCTTGTTGCAAACCGTCTCCCATGGTCTTGATACTATATAAGAATAGTCCCAGACCACCTAAAAAATGAAATAAAATTTCCTGCCAATTAATGGACATTTCTTTTTCCTCCGAAAAATAATAACGGAATTTCTCCTATTCTATTTTAAAGGATAAAAGTAAATCTAACAAGTGTTTAGATGAAATTTTCCTAAGAAAAGGCAACTTTCTTTAAAAATAGTGAGTAAATTTACTTTCCAAGGGTGGGTTTATGGAATTATGTCTAAATTTTACTGATTATTATCCTAGTTATAGTTTTTATGTTAATTAGATTGACATCGCTTTCATATAGGATAAAATGAAGATGATCCTGTTCTGATGGTTGTCATGAGAACAGTTACTTTTTGCAAAAAAGTAAAGCGCTTACTTTTAATTTTTATTTTAATAGGAGGAAAAGATGAAAGATCTATTCTATGAAAAACGTTGCCGTTACAGCATTCGTAAGTTGTCAATCGGGGCTTGTTCCTTGATGATCGGTTCAGCTTTGTTTACGAGTCCAGTCCTCGCCGAACAGCTCTCAGTCTCTGACACAGCAGTAAATACGAGCGCTCAAGCGACAAGTACTAATGAGACAACTAATCCAGATACTGCAGCTATCGAAAAACAATTATCGGAAGCAGAGAACAAAGTAGCTGAGCAACCAATTTCAGAAAACACTCCAGCAATAACGGATTTGGTTAATGAAAAAGAAGAAGCGAAGCCTGCTCCGACGGATAAAGCTGAAAAACCTGCTCAACCAACTGACAAAGAAGGAGTCAAGCCTGAGGAAGCGCCCCAAGTAGTTGAGAAGAAAGCAGATAAACCAATTCTAGCAGACGTTCCTAAAAATGAAGAAAAGAGTCTCCGACCAAAAGAAATCAAATTTGATACTTGGGAGGATTTGTTGAAATGGGAACCGGGTGCGCGTGAAGATGATTCCATCAATCGTTCCTCAGTTGAACTAGCCAAGCGCCATAGAGGCCAGCTGGTGAATGAAAAAGCAAGTAGAAGAGCCAAGGTTCAGGCGCTAGCAAATACCAACTCAAAGGCTAAAGACCACGCTTCTGTTGGTGGAGAAGAATTCAAGGCTTACGCCTTTGACTACTGGCAATACTTGGATTCAATGGTCTTCTGGGAAGGTCTAGTCCCAACCTCAGATGTCATTGATGCAGGCCACCGTAACGGGGTTCCTGTATATGGTACACTCTTCTTCAACTGGTCTAATAGTATTGCAGATCAAGAAAAATTTGTTGCTGCTTTGAAACAAGATGAGGATGGAACCTTCCCTATTGCCCGAAAACTTGTCGACCTTGCTAAGTACTATGGCTTTGATGGGTATTTTATCAACCAAGAAACAACGGGTGACTTAGTAACGCCACTTGGTGAAAAAATGCGTCAATTCATGCTTTATACAAAAGAATATGCGGCAAAAGTCAACCATCCAATCAAGTATGCTTGGTATGATGCCATGACCTATAAATATGGTCGTTACCACGAAGATGGTCTAGGTGATTACAACTACCAGTTCATGCAAAAAGAAGGTGACAAGGTCCCTGCGGATCAATTATTTGCCAATTTCAACTGGAATAAGGAAAAGAATGACCACTCTGTAGAAATGGCAAAATGGCTGGAACGTAGCCAATACGATGTCTTTGCAGGATTGGAATTGCAACAAGGTGGTTCTTATAAGACAAAAGTTAAATGGGATGCCCTCTTAGATGAAAAAGGCAAGTTACGTTTGTCACTTGGACTCTTTGCACCAGATACAATTACCAGTCTAGGAAAAACAGGTGAAGATTACCATAAAAACGAAGATATCTTCTTCACAGGTTACCAAGGAGATCCGACAGCTCAAAAACCAGCGGACAAAGAGTGGTATGGGATTGCTAATTTAGTTGCAGACCGCACACCAGCAGTAGGCCGGACCTTCACTACCTCCTTTAATACAGGCCATGGTAGAAAGTGGTTTGTAGATGGAAAGGTTTCTAAGGATTCTGAGTGGAACTACCGTTCGGTTTCAGGTATCTTGCCAACATGGCGCTGGTGGCAAACTTCAACAGGGGAAAAACTTCGTGCAGAATATGATTTTACAGATGCCTACAATGGCGGAAATTCCCTTAAATTCTCTGGTGATGTAGCTGGTAAGACGGATCAGGATGTGAGACTTTATTCTACTAAGTTAGAAGTAACTGAGAAAACCAAACTTCGTGTTGCCCACAAGGGAGGAAAAGGTTCTAAAGTTTTTATGGCCTTCTCTACAACTCCAGACTACAAATTCGATGATGCAGATGCATGGAAAGAACTGACTTTATCTGATGACTGGACGAATGAAGAATTTGACCTTAGTTCATTAGCTGGAAAAACCATCTATGCAGTCAAACTCTTCTTCGAGCATGAAGGAGCTGTAAAAGATTATCAGTTTAACCTAGGTCAATTAACAATTTCAGACAATCACCAAGCACCACAAGCGCCTACAGGCCTTTCTGTGGTGAAACAATCTCTTAAAAATGCCCAAGAAGCTGAAGCAGTGATTCAATTTTCGGGTAACCAAGATGCAGATTTCTATGAAGTCTACGAAAAAGATGGGGATAACTGGCGTTTGTTGACAGGTTCATCTGCTTCAACCATCTACTTGCCAAGAGTTAGCCGTTCTGCTAATGCGACTGGTTCGACGCAAGAATTGAAAGTCGTTGCAGTTGGTAAAAATGGCCTTCGTTCAGAAGCTGCGACGACATCCTTTAACTGGGGCATGACTGTTCAGGATACGACTCTCCCAAGACCTTTGGCTGAAAATATTGTTCCAGGGGCAACAGTTATCGGTAGCACTTTCCCGAATACCGAAGGTGGAGAAGGTATTGAAGGTATGTTGAACGGTACCATTACCAGTCTTTCAGACAAGTGGTCTTCAGGACAATTGAGCGGTAGTGTCGATATTCGTTTGACTCAACCACGTCGTGTTGTCAGATGGGTGATGGATCATGCGGGAGCTGGTGGGGAGTCTGTTAACGATGGTTTGATGAACACCAAGGATTTTGATCTTTACTACAAGGATACAGATGGCGAGTGGAAACTAGCTAAGGAAGTTCGTGGCAATAAAGCCCACGTTACAGATATCACTCTTGACAAACCAATCACCGCCCAAGACTGGCGTTTGCATGTCATTACATCTGATAACGGAACACCTTGGAAGGCCATTCGTATCTACAACTGGAAGATGTACGAAGCCTTGGACACAGAAAGTCAAAATATTCCAATGGCTAAAGTAGCAGCTCGTTCACTTGGAAACCATCAAGTTCAACTCGGCTTCTCTGATGTCCCAGCTGGTGCGACCATCACCGTTTACGACAAGCCAGACTCACAAACACCAATTACAACCTTGAAGACTGAAACTGGTGGCGATCTGGCAACAGCACCATTGGCCTTTGACAAGCAACCAACTCTCCTCTACTATCGTACCCAACTACCTGGCAAAGAAATCAGTAACACCTTGGCAGTAGCGATTCCGCAGGATGAAAGAAAAATTGCTGCGGTTAGCCTGGAAAAAGAACCTAAAAAGACGGTTTACAAAGTAGGAGAAAAACTGGACCTCAGAGGCGGAACACTCCGTGTTCAATACGAAGGGGGACGAGCCGACGAGCTGATTAACCTTACTCACTCAGGTGTGACGGTATCTGGATACGACGCTCATCAAAAAGGGGAACAAAACCTAACACTTCAATACCTTGGTTTACCAATGTCAGGTGATCTTAAAGTCCAAGTGACAGGACAGGATGAAGGAAAACCAAAAGAAGTAGCGGGCTTGTATATTACTAAGAAACCAAAAACAGACTACCTAGTAGGAGAACAACTGGATCTCTCTGAAGGTCGCTTTGGTGTTCTCTATGATGATGAGACAGAAGAGACTCACAGTTTTACTGATGAAGGTGTTGAAATCACGGGCTACGATGCTCAGAAGACTGGACGCCAGATCTTGACCCTGCATTACAAGGGGCACACAGCTGAGTTCGATGTCTTGGTTTCTCCAAAGGCTGCAGTTAATGATGAATACCTCAAACAAGAAATCACGGCTGTCCAAGGTCGCCATTCAACCCTTGCCTATACCTTCTCAAGTGAGGACAAACAAGCTGTACTAGTAGAGAAACTCAATGCAGCGAAAGCTGTTGCAGAAAACCATGATGCCAGTCAAGAAGAAGTCAACAAAGCCTTGAATGAATTGAAACAAGCTGGAGCGGACTTGGATGGAAATCAACGTTATCAAACTGCTAGAGAAGAATTGGAAGGTTTGCTTGAATCTGTCCGTGAAAAAGATTCTCAAGCTGAGTTGATTGCCCAAGCAGAAGCTTTATTGTCTTCACAAACGCCAACTCCACAAGCTTTTGCGGACATGAAAGAAATGCTGAATAAGAAACTAGCTTTCACAGAAGAAAGCCATCATGTTGGTAGCATGGATCTAAGTGAAGTAACCCCAACAGTTGATGTCCTCCCTGAACTAGTTGTTGAAACTGAAAAAACAGCCTATGAACGTCAAGAGCTACCAAATGCGAACCTTCTTAAAGGTCAACGTCAATTTGTCCAAAAAGGAGAAGAAGGGCAGATTCGTCGTCTAGTAGAAGTAGATGCTCAAGGCAATCGTATCCTTCGTACAACAGAAATTCTCAAGGAAGCTGTTCCAGAGATTACCGAAGTAGGTACAAAAGTTCTATCGAGCAATCAACCAGCAGGAGGAGTTAAAGATTTAGTTCTGGAAACTCCGAAACTAGAAGTTGAAGAAATTGCAGTATCCTTTGAACGTCAAGAACGTCCAAACTCAGAGCTTCTCAAAGGACAACGCCAGCTAGTTCAAGCAGGAGCGGAAGGCCAAATTCGTCGTCTAGTAGAAGTAGATGCCCAAGGAAAACGCATCCTTCGTTCAACTGAAGTTCTCAAGGAAGCTATCCCAGAAATCACAGAAGTTGGAACAAAAGTTCTGTCAAGTAACCAACCGGCTGAGGGAGTAAAAGACCTAGTTTTAGAAATTTCGAAACTAGAAATTGAAGAGGATACAGTGGCCTTTAATCATCAAGAACGACCAAATCCAAATCTCCTAGTCGGTCAACGTCAACTTGTCCAAGCAGGAGTTGAGGGGCAAATTCGTCGTTTTGTAGAAGTCGATGCCCAAGGCAATCGTACCCTTCGTACAACAGAAGTTCTCAAGGAAGCTCTTCCAGAAATTGTTGAAGTTGGAACGAAAGAAGAGCAAGACTCTCAAAAAACAGGTCAAGCTCTTTTAGCAACACCGACAAATGAAAAAGTAGGTAAAGAACTTCCAAATACTGGAGTAACAAGAGATGCTAGTCTAGTAGCACTAGGAATCCTCGGAGTGATGAGTGGATATGGCCTACTTGCTGGAAAGAAGAGAGAAAACTAATCGATTTAGGATTCTTGCATTTCCTCATAACAACTAAAAACAAGGTTTGACTAATCTGCAGTCAAACCTCGTTTTAACTAGTAAAAATCAGTGGAAGAATGAGATGGGTTAACTAGTTTTTCTTGTATTACTTAGTGATTTGGAAAGGTTTTTCTAGTTTTGATTTTCAGAGATGCTAGTTTTTGTTGCAAGAAAGAACTGGAAAAGTTTAGGGTTTTTCTATCTCTTTTGCTGATTTTGTGATATAATTAACACGTATAAAAAAAGAAGGAGTCATATCTAATGGCAAAATTGACTGTTAAAGACGTTGAATTGAAAGGGAAAAAAGTTCTCGTTCGTGTTGACTTCAACGTACCTGTAAAAGATGGCGTGATTACCAACGACAACCGTATCACTGCAGCTCTTCCAACTATCAAGTACATCCTTGAACAAGGTGGACGTGCTATCCTCTTCTCTCACCTTGGCCGTGTGAAAGAAGAAGCTGATAAAGCTGGTAAATCACTTGCTCCTGTAGCTGCTGACTTAGCTGCTAAATTGGGCCAAGACGTTGTTTTCCCAGGTGTAACTCGTGGTGCTGAATTGGAAGCAGCTATCAACGCTCTTGAAGATGGACAAGTTCTCTTGGTTGAAAACACTCGTTACGAAGATGTTGACGGCAAAAAAGAATCTAAAAACGATCCTGAACTTGGTAAATACTGGGCATCACTTGGAGATGGTATCTTCGTAAACGATGCATTCGGTACAGCTCACCGTGCACACGCATCTAACGTTGGTATCTCAGCAAACGTTGAAAAAGCAGTTGCTGGTTTCCTTCTTGAAAACGAAATTGCCTACATCCAAGAAGCAGTTGAAGCTCCAGAACGTCCATTCGTGGCTATCCTTGGTGGTTCAAAAGTTTCAGACAAGATCGGTGTTATCGAAAACTTGCTTGAAAAAGCTGACAAAGTCCTTATCGGTGGTGGTATGACTTACACATTCTACAAAGCACAAGGTATCGAAATCGGTAACTCACTTGTAGAAGAAGACAAATTGGATGTTGCGAAAGCTCTTCTTGAAAAAGCAAACGGCAAATTGATCTTGCCAGTTGACTCAAAAGAAGCTAACGCATTTGCGGACTACACTGAAGTGAAAGACACTGAAGGTGAAGCTGTGGATCCAGGCTTCCTTGGTCTTGACATCGGTCCAAAATCTATCGCTAAATTTGACGAAGCTTTGACTGGTGCGAAAACAGTTGTATGGAACGGACCTATGGGTGTATTTGAAAACCCAGACTTCCAAGCTGGTACAATCGGTGTGATGGATGCTATCGTGAAACAACCAGGCGTTAAATCAATCATCGGTGGTGGTGACTCAGCTGCCGCAGCAATCAACCTTGGACGTGCAGACAAATTCTCATGGATTAGTACGGGCGGAGGCGCTTCAATGGAGCTTCTCGAAGGTAAAGTATTGCCAGGCTTGGCTGCACTTACAGAAAAATAATTTCAGTCCGTTAGTCTCTACAAAATCCTGATTTTGTAGAAAAAGGAACAAAACTGAAACGTTAACAAAAAGGTGGCTATGTCACCTTTTTGTGCTAGTGGAGGTATTTGTGACGCGGTGGTGGGGCATCAATGGAACTTCTTGAAGGTAAAGTTCTTCCAGGACTAGCAGCCTTGACAGAAAAATAAGATTTTATAAACAAATCAAAGAAGAGAGGGATGAAAGTTCCTCTTTTCTTTTGCTCAAAATAAAAACGCTTCCTCTCAACTATTCCTCATAAAATCATCCAATTTATGATAAAATGGAAATAGAAAGTTGAGATTATGAGTTATTTTAAAAAATATAAATTCGATAAATCCCAGTTCAAACTTGGTATGCGAACCTTTAAAACAGGTATTGCTGTTTTTCTAGTTCTCTTGATTTTTGGCTTTTTTGGTTGGAAAGGCCTTCAAATCGGTGCTTTGACAGCTGTTTTTAGCCTGAGGGAGAGTTTTGATAAGAGTGTCCATTTTGGGACTTCGCGTATTCTAGGAAATAGTATCGGTGGCCTCTATGCTCTGGTCTTCTTCCTATTAAATGGCTTTTTCCATGAAGCTTTTTGGGTGACTTTAGTAGTTGTTCCAATCTGTACCATGTTAACCATTATGACAAATGTAGCCATGAATAACAAAGCAGGTGTCATTGGTGGTGTAGCAGCCATGTTAATCATTACCCTATCGATTCCGAGCGGAGAAACGATTTTGTACGTGTTTGCGCGTGTATCAGAAACTTTCATGGGAGTTTTTGTCGCAATTCTAGTAAATTACGATATTGATCGTATTCGTCTCTTTTTAGAGAAAAAAGAAAAATAATGTTACATTTTATAACATTATCAATTGACGTTTGTCTTTTTTTAGACTATAATAGACAGAAAGAAGGAAATTGTAAATGAAGGAAAAAGAATTTCGCCGAAATATGGCTGTTTTTCCTATCGGCAGTGTTATGAAGTTGACCGATCTATCGGCGCGTCAGATTCGTTATTATGAAGATCAAGAGTTGATTAAGCCTGATCGAAACGAAGGGAACCGTCGCATGTATTCCTTGAATGACATGGATCGTCTGCTTGAAATCAAAGATTATATCTCTGAAGGTTATAATATAGCTGCCATTAAGAAAAAATATGCTGAACGTGAAGCGAAATCCAAGAAAGCGGTGAGTCAGACTGAAGTGCGTCGTGCACTTCACAATGAACTCCTCCAACAGGGTCGCTTTGCTTCAGTACGGTCACCTTTTGGTCGCGGTTAGGCAACCGCAAGTAGTCATACATTAAGGAGAAAACTCATGCCAATCACAGCTGCAGATATTCGTCGTGAAGTCAAGGAAAAAAATGTTACCTTTATTCGTCTTATGTTCTCAGATATTTTGGGGACGATGAAGAACGTCGAAATTCCTGCTACAGATGAACAGTTAGATAAAGTCTTGTCAAACAAGGCTATGTTCGATGGATCTTCTATTGAAGGTTTTGTACGTATCAATGAGTCAGATATGTACTTGCATCCTGACTTGGATACATGGACAGTCTTCCCTTGGGGAGATGAAAATGGAAGTGTTGCAGGTTTAATCTGTGATGTCTATACAACAGAAGGTGAGCCATTTGCAGGTGACCCTCGTGGCAATTTGAAACGTGCTCTTCGTCACATGGAAGAAGTGGGATTCAAATCCTTCAATCTTGGGCCAGAGCCAGAATTCTTCCTATTTAAGTTGGATGAAAATGGAGACCCAACACTTGAAGTGAATGACAAGGGTGGCTACTTTGATTTGGCGCCTACTGACCTTGCGGACAATACACGTCGTGAGATTGTGAATGTCTTGACCAAAATGGGATTTGAAGTAGAAGCGAGTCACCACGAGGTTGCGGTTGGACAACATGAGATTGACTTTAAGTACGATGAAGTTCTCCGTGCTTGTGATAAGATTCAAATCTTTAAACTTGTTGTTAAAACCATTGCTCGCAAACATGGTCTTTATGCAACCTTTATGGCAAAACCAAAATTTGGTATTGCTGGATCAGGTATGCACTGTAATATGTCCTTGTTTGATGCAGAAGGAAACAATGCCTTCTTTGATCCAAATGATCCAAAAGGAATGCAGTTGTCAGAAACGGCCTACTATTTCCTTGGCGGTTTGATCAAGCATGCCTACAACTATACTGCCATCATGAACCCGACGGTTAACTCATACAAACGTTTGGTTCCAGGTTATGAAGCGCCTGTTTACATTGCTTGGGCTGGTCGTAACCGTTCGCCACTTGTGCGCGTGCCTGCTTCACGTGGTATGGGAACTCGTCTTGAGTTGCGTTCAGTGGATCCGATGGCAAACCCATACATCGCTATGGCGGTTCTTTTGGAAGTTGGTTTGCATGGTATTGAAAACAAAATTGAAGCACCAGCTCCTATCGAAGAAAATATCTACATCATGACAGCAGAAGAGCGTAAGGAAGCTGGCATTACAGACCTTCCATCAACTCTTCACAACGCTTTGAAAGCTCTGACTGAAGATGAAGTTGTTAGAGCAGCTCTTGGAGAACATATCTATACTAGTTTCCTTGAAGCTAAACGAATTGAATGGTCAAGTTATGCAACCTTCGTTTCACAATGGGAAATTGATAACTATTTAGATCTTTACTAATATAGAAGAAAGATTGCCTGAGGGCGATCTTTTTTCTTGCGTTTTATATCGAGGTGTGATATATTTTTTATAACGAAGTGCGATATATCGAATTGAATAGGAGGTGGTTATAAATGGAATTAACGGATAAGATTCGTCGAGTTTATCTTCCGATGACGGAAACGGGCTTTTATATCTTGTTCTGTCTGCAAAAGGAAGGTCATGGTTATAGTATTACGCAAAAGGTCAAGGAGATGACGGATTCGCAAGTTTCGATTAGTCCTGGAACTATGTATGGAACCTTGTCAAAAATGGAAAAGGATGGTTTGATTTTCTTTGTCCGCGAAGAGGAAAAACGGAAAATCTATCAGATAACAGACTTGGGACGAAAAGTCTTAGATATTGAATTGAAGCGTATTGAACGGCTCTATAGAAACAGTCGGGAGGAAGGATGATGGAAAAGAAAATTGTTTATCGAATTTTTACAATTGCGGATTATGAGAGGGAGGCTCTATACTTTAGAGAAATGCATGCTAAAGGCTGGAAACTTAGGAAAGTAAGCTATTCTATCTTATTGTTTGCAGTTAAGTATACCTTTGAAAAGTGTCAGCCTGAGCAAGTGTCTTATCAGTTGGACTTTTATCCTATGAAAAAATCAGAGAGAGCCTCCTATTTACAACTATTTAAAGACTGTGGCTGGGAGCATATTACAGACTTTAATAGTTTTTCTTATTTTAGAAAAGCACATTCTGAAATTGAATCGAATGCAGAATTTGAAATCTATAATGACGCGGCCGGGAAGTTAGCTATGGTGAATCGCATTTTAAGACTGCGATTAGTACCTGTTTTACTTTTGCTAGCCATACATATACCATTCTTATTTAAATTGCTCAATAGAAGTAATGCGTATGGTCTATGGAGTTTACTTGCGGTCGGGCTAGATATTTTCTTATCTTTGATCCTTTTGTTAATGGTTTCTTCTATTGGCTGGAAGTTATGGCATAAAAAGAAGGAATTATCAGATTTATGATAGGGTAGGTATGCTCAAAATTGGAGGGGAAGTCATGATAAATAAAAAGCAATTTCGAATCTTCACTATTCTTGATTTGGACAAGAAGGAAGAATATTTACATGAGATGCATTTGAAAGGTTGGAGGTATAGAACTAGTCGTTTTGGTTTGTTCTATTTTGATCAATCTCAACCAGACGATGTCATATACTGTATCTATGATTCTAGATTTCTTAAAAAATATAAGCATGAACTGCAAGATTTTAGAGATAGAGGTTGGGAATTAATAGGAGCAGGTTCTTGTTCGATTCTTCGTAAATTGTCTTCTGATATACTTTCAGAGGATCAAGTCTATATGAGTAAGGGGCTCAGATGGAAAGTTATGCGATCTAGACTTCGTTCCTGTACAGCTACTTTCTTAGGTGGTCTTGTTGTCTGTATGAGTCTATTTAAAGAGGAGCTTTCTATGTCTTTCTTTATTATTTTTCTTTTATATGCTTTTCTGATTTCTTATCTAATCTATGGTTTTTTTAGACTTAAAAGGAAATACCAAGTAGATGAACAGTGAGTTTTTAGGTCTTCAGACTGATTTTTAGCACTCTTGATAAAAGAGTGCTAATTTTTTGAGTTTTTATCTTGACATTCTCTTTTAAGGGTGTATAATAGAATCATAAGTTAGCACTTAAGTGTATCGAGTGCTAATTGATCAGACAGAGAGGAGTGATGAGGTGGTTACAGAGCGTCAGCAGGATATTTTAAATCTGATTATTGACATCTTTACCAAAACGCACGAACCTGTCGGATCCAAAGCCTTGCAAGAGTCTATTAACTCTAGCAGTGCAACCATTCGTAATGACATGGCGGCTCTAGAAAAGCAAGGTTTGCTTGAGAAGGCCCATACTTCAAGTGGTCGAATGCCAAGTGTTGCTGGTTTTCAATACTATGTGAAACACTCACTGGATTTTGACCGTCTGGCTGAAAATGAGGTATATGAGATTGTCAAAGCCTTTGATCAGGAATTCTTCAAGCTAGAGGATATTCTGCAAGAGGCTGCTAATCTACTGACAGACTTGAGTGGCTGTACGGTAGTAGCACTGGATGTTGAGCCTAGCAGGCAACGTTTGACAGCCTTTGATATCGTTGTTTTGGGGCAACATACAGCCTTGGCGGTATTCACCCTAGATGAGTCTCGAACGGTTACCAGTCAGTTTATGATTCCAAGGAATTTTTTGCAGGAGGATTTGCTGAAACTGAAGAGCATCATTCAAGAACGTTTCCTCGGCCATACCGTTCTAGATATTCACTACAAGATTCGGACGGAGATTCCGCAGATTATCCAGCGTTACTTTACAACAACGGACAATGTGATCGATCTATTTGAACATATCTTTAAGGAAATGTTCAACGAAAACATTGTGGTGGCGGGCAAGGTAAATCTCTTGAATTTTGCCAATCTGGCAGCTTATCAGTTCTTTGACCAACCGCAAAAGGTGGCCTTGGATATTCGTGAGGGGCTGCATGAGGATCAGATGCAAAATGTCCGTGTTGCAGACAGTCAAGAGTCCTGTCTAGCAGACCTAGCGGTGATTAGTAGTAAGTTCCTCATTCCTTATCGGGGAGTTGGAATTCTAGCCATTATCGGTCCGGTTAATCTGGATTACCAACAGCTAATCAACCAAGTCAATGTAGTCAATCGTGTTTTGACCATGAAGTTGACAGATTTTTACCGCTACCTCAGCAGTAATCATTACGAAGTACATTAAGATTGAAATTATTAAAGGAGGCGAAAATGGCCCAAGATATAAAAAATGAAGAAGTAGAAGAAGTTCAAGAAGAGGAAGTTGTGGAAGCGGCTGAAGAAACAACTCCTGAAAAGTCTGAGTTGGACTTGGCAAGTGAACGTGCGGATGAGTTCGAAAACAAATACCTTCGCGCTCATGCAGAAATGCAAAATATCCAACGCCGTGCAAACGAAGAGCGTCAAAATTTGCAACGTTATCGTAGCCAGGACTTGGCAAAAGCAATTCTCCCTTCTTTGGATAACCTAGAGCGTGCACTCGCAGTTGAAGGTTTGACAGATGATGTGAAGAAGGGCTTGGAAATGGTGCAAGAAAGCTTGATTCACGCTTTGAAAGAAGAAGGAATCGAAGAAATTGCAGCTGACGGTGAATTTGACCATAACTACCATATGGCCATCCAAACTCTCCCAGCAGACGATGAACACCCAGCAGATACCATCGCCCAAGTTTTCCAAAAAGGCTACAAACTCCATGACCGCATCCTACGCCCAGCAATGGTAGTGGTGTATAATTAGAAGTTTTATATGTCGAAACAATATAGTAGGAAGATGAGAATGAAAAAGATAGCGGCTACAAATTGGGCTATTGGAATTGTCGTTTTCTTTCTGGTAGTAGGGATATTTTTTGCTTATCCTATTTCGGAAGGAGCAAAAGTTTCTTATTTTGGAACGCAACCAGTAATTTGGCTGCAAAAAGTATTAGAACTTATATTGCAACCTATTTTAATTGGTCAATTGTTATTCTTACTTACAGAAGATATGTCAGTAAATAAGAAAGACTGATTTGGTTTTGTCCGAAACGACACTAAACTATGAAGAAAGTTAAAATATGTTTGGCTTTGCAATAGTGAGCGAAGCGAACCAAAGACGATACTCTTCGCCGTGGCGCTATTTGCGTAAACTTTGAGACCTTAGGCTCAAAGTTTAGTCAAAGAGATTGACGAAGTCAAGCTCTGACGGCGCCGCCACTTAAGAAGAGTATCAAAAAGAAAAATAGAATATAAAATTTAAGGAGAAAAACACATGTCTAAAATTATCGGTATTGACTTAGGTACAACAAACTCAGCAGTTGCAGTTCTTGAAGGAACTGAAAGCAAAATCATCGCAAACCCAGAAGGAAACCGCACAACTCCATCTGTAGTATCATTTAAAAACGGCGAAATCATCGTTGGTGATGCTGCAAAACGTCAAGCAGTTACAAACCCAGATACAGTTATCTCTATCAAATCTAAAATGGGAACTTCTGAAAAAGTTTCTGCTAACGGAAAAGAATACACTCCACAAGAAATCTCAGCTATGATTCTTCAATATTTGAAAGGTTATGCTGAAGACTACCTTGGCGAAAAAGTAACTAAAGCAGTTATCACAGTTCCAGCTTACTTCAACGATGCTCAACGTCAAGCAACAAAAGACGCTGGTAAAATCGCTGGTCTTGAAGTAGAACGTATTGTCAACGAACCAACTGCAGCAGCCCTTGCTTACGGTTTGGACAAGACTGACAAAGAAGAAAAAATCTTGGTATTTGACCTTGGTGGTGGTACATTCGACGTTTCTATCCTTGAATTGGGTGACGGTGTCTTCGACGTATTGTCAACTGCAGGGGACAACAAACTTGGTGGTGACGACTTTGACCAAAAAATCATTGACTACTTGGTAGCAGAATTCAAGAAAGAAAACGGTATTGACTTGTCTACTGACAAGATGGCAATGCAACGTTTGAAAGATGCAGCTGAAAAAGCGAAGAAAGACCTTTCTGGTGTAACTTCAACACAAATTAGCTTGCCATTTATCACTGCAGGTGAAGCTGGACCTCTTCACTTGGAAATGACTTTGACTCGTGCTAAATTTGACGATTTGACTCGTGACCTTGTAGAGCGTACAAAAGTTCCAGTTCGTCAAGCCCTTTCAGATGCAGGTTTGAGCTTGTCAGAAATCGACGAAGTTATCCTTGTTGGTGGTTCAACTCGTATCCCAGCCGTTGTCGAAGCTGTTAAGGCTGAAACTGGTAAAGAACCAAACAAATCAGTTAACCCTGACGAAGTAGTTGCTATGGGTGCTGCCATCCAAGGTGGTGTGATTACTGGTGATGTTAAAGACGTTGTCCTTCTTGACGTAACACCATTGTCACTTGGTATCGAAACAATGGGTGGTGTCTTCACAAAACTCATCGACCGCAATACAACAATCCCAACTTCTAAATCACAAGTCTTCTCAACAGCAGCAGACAACCAACCAGCTGTTGATATCCACGTTCTTCAAGGTGAACGCCCAATGGCAGCAGACAACAAGACTCTTGGACGTTTCCAATTGACAGATATCCCAGCTGCACCTCGTGGAATTCCTCAAATCGAAGTAACATTTGACATCGACAAGAACGGTATCGTGTCTGTTAAAGCTAAAGACCTTGGAACTCAAAAAGAACAAACTATTGTGATCCAATCTAACTCAGGTTTGACAGACGAAGAAATCGACCGCATGATGAAAGATGCAGAAGCAAACGCTGAAGCAGATAAGAAACGTAAAGAAGAAGTTGACCTTCGTAACGAAGTAGACCAAGCGATCTTTGCGACTGAAAAGACAATCAAGGAAACTGAAGGTAAAGGCTTCGATGCAGAACGTGACGCTGCCCAAGCTGCTCTCGATGACCTTAAGAAAGCTCAAGAAGATAACAACTTGGACGAAATGAAAGCAAAACTTGAAGCGTTGAACGAAAAAGCTCAAGGCCTTGCTGTGAAACTCTATGAACAAGCCGCAGCAGCCCAACAAGCTCAAGCAGGAGCAGAAGGCGCACAAGCAACAGGAAATGCAGGTGATGACGTCGTAGACGGAGAGTTTACGGAAAAATAAAATAGTCCAGTGGACTATTTTATCCCGAGCTTGAAAATCAGGAGAGCGAGGTAGGTAAGAATGACTAATCGCTATGGCGATTTGCCTAAACGCCTTACTAGTTCAAAAACAAAGTATAATCGACTTTATTTTTGAACGTCGTAATGATAGGAAGAAATCCAGAGGTTGCAACCCAGCCTCTGTTTTTCGATAAAAAGGGACTAAAACTGATTTATTTGGGTTTTGTCTCATCAATATAACAGAAAGGAATTGAACCCGACCTAAATTCTCGGAAAAAAGATAAATCTGCCTAGGAGCATCGCTCCAGCGTCAGATTTCCTATTTTTCAGTCGAATTTTACGGTCTTGGTATCTTGTATGAACAATACTGAATTTTATGATCGTCTGGGGGTGTCAAAAAACGCTTCGGCAGACGAAATCAAAAAGGCTTATCGTAAGCTTTCCAAAAAATACCACCCAGATATCAATAAGGAGCCTGGTGCTGAGGAAAAGTACAAGGAAGTTCAGGAAGCCTATGAGACTTTGAGTGACGACCAAAAACGGGCGGCCTATGACCAATATGGTGCTGCGGGTGCCAACGGTGGCTTTGGTGGTGCAGGTGGTTTCGGCGGTTTCGATGGGGCAGGAGGCTTCGGTGGTTTTGAAGATATCTTCTCAAGTTTCTTCGGCGGAGGCGGTGCTTCGCGCAATCCAAATGCTCCTCGTCAAGGTGATGACCTCCAGTATCGTGTGAACTTGACCTTTGAAGAAGCTATTTTTGGAGCTGAAAAAGAAGTCAAATATAACCGTGAAGCTAGCTGTCGTACATGTAATGGCTCAGGTGCTAAGCCAGGAACAAGTCCAGTCACTTGTGGACGCTGTCATGGCGCTGGTGTCATTAACGTTGATACACAAACTCCGCTTGGTATGATGCGTCGTCAAGTAACCTGTGATGTCTGTCATGGTCGCGGAAAAGAAATCAAAGATTCATGCACAACTTGTCACGGAACAGGGCATGAAAAACAAGCCCATAGTGTACATGTGAAAATCCCTGCTGGTGTGGAAACTGGTCAACAAATTCGCTTAGCTGGTCAAGGTGAAGCAGGATTTAACGGTGGACCTTATGGTGACTTGTATGTGGTGGTTTCCGTGGAAGCTAGCGACAAGTTTGAACGTGAAGGAACGACTATCTTCTACAATCTCAACCTCAACTTTGTCCAAGCAGCTCTTGGTGATACGGTAGATATCCCAACTGTTCACGGTGATGTTGAATTGGTTATTCCAGAGGGCACTCAGACTGGTAAGAAATTCCGCCTACGTGGCAAGGGAGCTCCGAGCCTTCGTGGCGGTGCAGTTGGTGACCAATACGTTACCGTTAATGTCGTAACACCGACAGGCTTGAATGACCGCCAAAAAGCAGCGCTTAAAGAATTCGCAGCTGCTGGTGATTTGAAAGTCAATCCAAAGAAAAAAGGCTTCTTTGACCATATTAAAGATGCCTTTGAAGGAGAATAAAGCAAAAAGAGCCGTTGGGCTCTTTTACTTATCTTCGATTTCCTGTGTTTCTTTGATCACAGCTAGTCTAGTCTGGATATCCTTTTCCAAGACCTTAAACTTGTAGGTGAGGTCTTCTTGGTATTCCTTGATGAGTTCTTTTTGCTGGTCAATGATTTGCAGACTGTTTTGGATAATATCCACATCGTCCTTGATAGCTTGAACGCGGTCAGTTGTATTCAAGACTTCATCTGTGATGGTTTGGCGATTTTTTGTAACCAGATAACTTCCGGCTGCAGCTCCTGCAAATAGCAGTAAATTGGATAATTTCATGGCAACTCCTTAGGCATTTTTGATGGTTTCA
Organism: Streptococcus sp. OH4692_COT-348; assembly: GCF_003859975.1. Lineage (GTDB taxonomy): Bacteria > Bacillota > Bacilli > Lactobacillales > Streptococcaceae > Streptococcus. The sequence continues at coordinate 40,734 of NZ_RQZB01000020.1, read as the reverse complement.
GCGACTTGAGCAAGTTTGTCAAAGTCTGGTTCGTGGGCGATAAAATCAATCTTGAGGTCATCGTCCGCACTGTAGCGAGGCACGAGGTGAACGTGGGTATGAAAGACGGTTTGCCCTGCGATTTCTTCACAGTTGGCAATGATATTCATGCCAGCAGCCTTGGTAGCTTTCATGACTTTTTGAGCGACTTTTGGTACTTGGGCAAAGAGTTGGCTGGCGCTAGTAGCGTCCATTTCCAAAAGATTGCGACAGTGTTGTTTAGGAACGATTAAAGTATGTCCTGGTGTCACTTGAGAGATATCAAGAAAGGCAAGAACCTGCTCATCTTCATATACTTTTGAAGCAGGAATTTCCCCTGCGATGATTTTACAAAAAATGCAATCTGACATAAAATCTACCTCTACTGTATTGAATTTTGATATAATATAGCTACATTATACCAGATTTGGAGAAAATATGTTAGAAATTAAAAACCTGACAGGTGGCTATGTCCATGTACCTGTCTTGAAAGATATATCCTTTACTGTTGAAAGTGGGCAGCTGGTCGGTCTGATTGGTCTCAATGGTGCTGGGAAATCGACGACTATTAATGAAATTATCGGTCTGTTGACACCTTATAGTGGCTCCATCAATATCAATGGTCTGACCCTGCAAGGAGATGCGACTAACTACCGTAAGCAAATTGGCTACATTCCTGAGACACCTAGTCTGTATGAGGAATTGACCCTCAGAGAGCATATCGAAACGGTTGCCATGGCTTATGGTATTGAGCAAAAAGTGGCTTTTGATCGAGTGGAGCCTTTGCTAAAAATGTTCCGTTTGGACCAGAAATTAGACTGGTTTCCTGTTCATTTTTCAAAAGGGATGAAGCAGAAGGTCATGATTATCTGTGCTTTTGTGGTGGATCCAAGTCTTTTCATCGTGGATGAGCCTTTCCTTGGTCTTGATCCGTTGGCTATTGCAGACTTGATTCAGCTTTTGGAAGTGGAAAAGCAAAAGGGTAAGTCCATTCTCATGAGTACCCACGTGCTGGATTCGGCGGAGAGGATGTGTGATGCCTTTGTTATTCTCCACAAGGGTGAGGTGCGTGCTAAGGGAAATCTCCTGCAACTGCGCGAAGCCTTTGACATGCCTGAGGCTAGTTTGAATGATATTTACTTGGCTCTGACCAAAGAGGAGGAGCTATGAAAGACTTGTTTTTAAAGAGAAAGCAGGCTTTTCGTAAGGAGTGTCTTGGTTATCTGCGCTATGTTCTCAATGACCACTTTGTCTTGTTCCTGCTTGTCCTGCTGGGCTTTTTAGCCTACCAGTACAATCAACTCTTACAAGATTTTCCTGAAAATCATTGGCCCATCCTTTTGTTTGTAGGAATTACGTCTGTTTTACTTTTGCTTTGGGGAGGAATTGCCACCTATATGGAGGCTCCAGACAAGCTCTTTCTCTTAGTTGGAGAAGAGGAAATCAAGCTCCATCTTAAGCGTCAAACTGGCATTTCCCTAGTTTTTTGGCTCTTTGTCCAAACCTTTTTCTTGCTGTTATTTGCGCCCTTATTTTTAGCAATGGGTTATGGCTTGCCAGTTTTTCTGGCCTATGTGCTTTTATTGGGGGTAGGAAAATATTTCCTCTTTCGTCAAAAGGCTAGTAAATTTTTTACTGAAACTGGACTGGACTGGGATTATGTCATTTCCCAAGAAAGCAAGCGTAAGCAAGTCTTGCTTCGTTTCTTTGCCCTCTTTACGCAGGTAAAGGGAATTTCAAACAGCGTCAAGCGTCGTGCCTATCTGGACTTTATCCTAAAGGCTGTTCAGAAGGTGCCTGGGAAGATTTGGCAAAATCTCTATCTGCGTTCTTATTTGCGAAATGGAGACCTCTTTGCGCTCAGTCTTCGTCTGCTCTTGCTCTCCATACTGGCGCAGGTCTTTATCGAGCAAGCTTGGATTGCGACAGCAGTGGTGGTTCTCTTTAACTACCTCCTGCTCTTCCAGTTGCTGGCCCTCTATCATGCCTTTGACTACCAGTATTTGACCCAACTCTTTCCGCTGGACAAGGGGCAAAAGGAAAAAGGCTTGCAGGCGGTAGTCCGAGGATTGACCAGTTTGGTCTTAGTAGTGGAATTAGTTGTTGGGTTGATTACCTTCCAAGAAAAACTAGCCCTTCTAGCCTTACTAGGAGCTGGTTTGGTTTTACTAGTCTTGTATTTGCCTTATCAGGTAAAACGTCAGATGCAGGACTAACATTGCCTATATGACACTAAAAAAGAAGTTGAGTTCAGTTTGTCTCAACTTCTTTTATTTTCTACAGGATAATGGTTGGTCCGTAGAGACTCAACTTGGTCTTGACTTGGTCAAAGTGGAAGCGGTCATAGGCCCGCCAAGCGGCGCGAGTAGGAGCATCTGGATTGAGGGCGCTGAGTCCCATGAGAAGACTGGAAGTCTGGTAAAATTTTTCCAGTTCAATCAAGACTCGATTATCCACTGTCTCAGCCTTGGCTAGAAAGGCAAGAATAGAGTTTAATTGCTCCTGAAAGCGGACGTCGTCAGCGCTTGCCTGTTTGCATACTTGGTAAGCTTTGTTTAGGTCAGTAATCAAAGTCTGAGCTCTTTTGATAGGGTCTGCATCTGTCATGAAAATTCCTCCTTTAATCTGGGTGCTAGTCTTGATTCTAGCAATTGTATTTTGATACTGTCAGTTTATCACTTTTATCTCCTTTTTTGCCTACAAATCTTTAATTGTTCTTGAAATTTCCTGAATGGTACTGTTAAGATTTTATGATAAAATAGTGGTAAGATTATCATGCTTATTTGAGGAACAAGACACCTTTCAGGAGCGTTGAAGGCCTGTTTAGGATTTGGTGGGCTTGTATCATAGTATTTTTGCTATTCTCTTTTTAGGAAGAAATCGAAACAAGGAGAGTAAGAAGATGAGAATATTTGTTTTAGAGGATGATTTTTCCCAACAGACTAGGATTGAAACGACGATTGAGAAACTCTTGAAAGAACATCATATCACTCCCAGCTCTTTTGAGGTCTTTGGGAAGGCAGACCAACTGCTGGCAGAGGTGCATGAGAAGGGCGCCCATCAGCTATTCTTTTTGGATATTGAGATTCGAAATGAGGAGATGAAGGGGCTGGAAGTGGCTAGAAGGATTCGGGATCGGGATCCTTATGCATTGATTGTCTTCGTGACGACTCACTCGGAGTTTATGCCTTTGTCCTTTCGCTACCAAGTGTCTGCTTTGGACTACATTGATAAGGCCCTTTCGGCAGAGGAGTTTGAATCTCGGATTGAGACAGCCCTCCTCTATGCCAATAGTCAAGATAGTAAAAGTCTGGCGGAAGATTGCTTTTACTTTAAATCAAAATTTGCCCAATTCCAGTATCCTTTTAAAGAGGTTTATTATCTCGAAACGTCGCCCAGAGCCCATCGTGTTATTCTCTATACCAAGACAGACAGACTGGAATTCACAGCGAGTTTAGAGGAGGTTTTCAAGCAGGAACCCCGTCTCTTGCAGTGCCATCGCTCTTTTCTCATCAATCCTGCCAATGTGGTTCGTTTGGATAAGAAAGAAAAACTTCTTTACTTTCCCAATGGTGGAAGCTGTATGATAGCGCGTTATAAGGTCAGGGAAGTGTCTGAAGCTATCAATAACTTGCATTGAGCTAGGAGAGTTTATGAATATTGCTTGGATATTATTGTATACACTTATTACTCATGGACTAGAAATTGTCATTTTCTTTAAGGTGGATGGAATTGGTCTCACTTTTGAGAGGATTTTTAAAGCCTTTCTTTTTAAGATACTGTTGGCCTTTGTTTTTTTAATGATTGGCTATATGGTAGGAGATAGTTTCCTATTTTATTTTATGGAACCCTTGTACGGTATAGGCTTGTCTTTCTTACTGTTAAGAGGGCTTCCTAAAAAACTTCTCTTCTTTTATGGTCTCTTTCCAATGATATTGGTGAATCTCTTTTATAGAGGGGTCTCCTATTTTGTGCTTCCATTTTTGGGACAAGAAATTGTAGATAAAGATAGCAATCCTATCTTTTTATTGATGATGATATTCGTTTGCTTCATAGTTTTAGTCTTTTTGAAATGGTTGGACTATGATTTCACTAACTTGAGAAAGGAAATTCTCGATAAAGGTTTTCAAAAGTCCCTGACTACGATTAACTGGATAATGGGGGGCTACTATCTAGTGATGCAAAGTCTGTCTTTCTTTGAATATGAACAAGGTATTCAATCAACGACTGTTCGCCATCTGATTCTAGTGTTTTACCTGCTCTTTTTTATGGGGATGATCAAGAAATTGGATACCTATTTGAAGGACAAACTTCATGAGAGACTGGACCAAGAGCAGGTCTTGCGCTACAGAGATATGGAACGCTATAGTCGGCATATAGAGGAACTTTACAAGGAAGTGCGGAGTTTTCGCCATGACTACACCAACCTCTTAACCAGCTTACGTCTGGGCATTGAAGAGGAGGATATGGAGCAGATAAAAGAGGTCTACGACTCGGTCTTAAAGGATTCTAGTCAGAAATTGCAGGACAACAAATATGACCTTGGCAGATTGGTGAATATTCGGGACCGTGCCCTCAAAAGTCTTCTAGCAGGGAAATTTCTAAAAGCCAGAGATAAGAACATTGTCTTTAATGTCGAAGTTCCTGAGGAGATTCAGGTTGAGGGGATGAGCCTACTTGATTTTCTAACCATTGTGTCTATCCTTTGTGACAACGCTATTGAAGCTAGTGCAGAGGCTAGTCAACCTCATGTTTCAATCGCCTTTTTAAAAAATGGAGCACAGGAGACCTTTATCATCGAAAACTCCATCAAAGAAGAGGGTATAGATATTTCTGAAATCTTCTCCTTTGGAGCCAGTTCTAAAGGGGAGGAGAGAGGAGTTGGTCTCTATACCGTCATGAAAATTGTGGAAAGCCATCCTAATATCAGTCTAAATACCACCTGTCAAAATCAAATCTTTCGTCAGGTTTTAACGATTCACTCGATGTCAGTTGATGATTAGAAGATTTGTGGAAAGAAGTACTGCCTAAAGTCATCAATTAAAATACTATAGTATGCGAGGTATCATAAATGAATAAGAAATCCTATTTTATCATCTGTTCTACGTTGATCATAGCATCGAATCTCCTCATGATTTCCGTGGTGAATAAGGGAGAAGAAACGGGGAGTAATCTGTTTGTGATTGCTATAGCCTGTGTTTTGCTGCCAGCCTTTTTATATGCGGTTGAAAACAGACTTACTTCAATGGTAAGAGTAGAATCAATACTCCTGATTCAGTTGACAGTTATATCCCTACTCCGTCTTATCAACAGAATAGGGAGTACGCCTGAAATCCTCAACATTATCATTACCCTTATCGCTTTGGCAAGTGGGACAGCTGCTATTCTTGTTGCAATCATGAGAATATATGAGAACAGACGGAAGTAAGGCTGAATAGCTTTCGATGTATTTTCACATTGTTAAATTCCCATAGGGCAAGTATGTTTTTCACGCTTGCTTTTTAAATTTTTTAACAATTCAAGATGTTTTGATGACCATTTGTGATTTGGATGGAAAATTTTAAAAAATAGTAGTATACTAACCTTATTAAGGTTGTAATAGGACGAAAGTAAAAAGAGGTATTCCTCGTGAATATAAAAACAATGTTACCATTGGCTATTATGCTTGCTTAAAGGCTTGAGCCTGTAAGTAGAGGAACTGTACTTGGAGGTAATTATGGATTTCAAAAGTTTTCTTATTGTTTTTGTTGTTGGCATGTTTGTTTCTTTTATTACTTCTTTAATTAGGGAAAAATTTTTAAAATCTCCAAAGAAGAATAAAGATAGATCTAATTAGATAAAAAGATTTTTTATTGTTAGTTTAATCTACAGTGGAGTTTCTTTAATATTGTTTCGCCTGTCAAAATGATATGTGATAGCAGGATAAAAAATCTACAAATTAAGTTGGTATCAATACGGTGTAAAGGGCAAGTATGTTTTTCATGCTTGCTTTTTTAAATTTTTTACAATTCAAGATGTTTTGATGACCATTTATGATTTGAGTGTTCCAAGGATAAAATGAGTGCTATACTAGCAGTATAAAGGTTCTAGCTCAACAAACATTTAGGAGGAAATCTTATGAAGAAAAAAATACTTGTCATTTTTATCTTGTATCTGATCATGTCCATCTTTCTATATCCGCTTAGGGAGAGTACTTGGTATCATCTATTTTATACCATAGCCTATATGATTGCGGTTGTGATCTATTTTGCTTTAATGAAAAAGAAAGGAGCAAAGAAATGAAAACTTTTCTTGCTAAAAAACGGAACATCTTTCTTGCGAGATTGTTCCTAGGTCAGTTGCCCTTGCTTGTCTCCACTTATCTATTTCTATCTCGTCAGTTTTTAAATTTTTCCTTAATTTTCCAATTTCTTTTAGTGGTTATTAACTTGGCTTCTATTTTGGTCACTGTTTACTTCACTAGGGAAATGAGGATAAGAGAATTTGAAGATGATGATTTGGTTAGTCCTAGAACCAATCAACTCATGTATATCGGTTTGACAGGCTTTATGTCTATTATTTGTTTGTATAGAGGTATCACAGCAGGAGAATTCTATCAGCAATTGATTGCCTACATTGGTGCTATTCTCTGCTTGATTATTATGCTTCTACTCATTTGGGGCTTGAAGTATTATAAAAAGTAGGGAAGAACTTGCGGCTAGTCTATAGTCTGATAAGAGGAGGTCATCATGTATAAACACTTATTTTTCCTAGATTCCAAAACTTTAGACCGGTTGACGCCCTATATTCTGGTCTTGGCTTCTGACACCATTGCCTTTAATGTTTTTGTGCTAACCTTTGTATCTGCGGTGGTCTTTAATTCCCTAAATTCCCTGCTAGCTTTAATGGCTATATTCTTAGGGGCTGGCTATGTGGTCGGATTTTGGTTACTCAAATGGTTTGTTTTGGAAAGGCTAGAACTAAAGAATGACGTGTAGGGAGTCTGTTTGGTGGGGAGGCTAGTTTTATGAGAATTTTTAATAAGTGCCATGCCTTGTTTTTGGGATTTTTAGTATTTGCAATCGTTGGTGCAGCGGGTTATTCCATTAATCAAGGGGATTATTTTCAACACCAGTACACATTCATTGTTGTAAAGAGTCTCTTGCTTTTCCTTAGTTTTGGCTATGCGAAATGGTTTGATATGATTTCTTTGGGGATTTTAAGCAGGAAACAACTCTTGCTCTTCATTGGAATTTTTCTTCTCACTGTGCTGGTAAGTATTAGCTATCATGCTTTTTTCTCAGTTGTTTCTGGTGCTTCGGATCAACACCTTGAGGAAGCTAGTAAAGGACTTTCGCTTTCTTTTATTGTTAGTGCTACAGTTTTGGCACCTATCCAGGAGGAACTCCTGTTTAGAGGGCTTCTTCAAGGTGCAGTTTTTGATAATTCTTGGCTGGGGCTTGTACTGACTTCCTCTCTCTTTTCTTTCATGCATGAACCTTATGATATTCCTTCGTTTTGCTATTATCTTTTCGGGGGCTTGTTGCTGGGCTTTGCCTATAAAAAGAGCCAAAATTTGTGGGTTTCTACTCTAGTACATATGTTTTACAACAGTTTGCCACTTTTAACTTAAACTCAATGAAAATTAAAGAGCAAACTAGGAAACTTTGCTCAAAACAGTGTTTTGAGGTTGTGGATAGAACTGACGAAGTCAGTAACCATACCTACGGCAAGGCGACGTTGACGTGGTTTGAAGAGTATAAAATGGTTTGTTTTGGAAAGACTAGAGCTCAAGGATGACTTGTAGGGAAGTCTGTTTTTTGAGGAGGATAATTTGATGGAGTTGTTTGATAAATTTCATGCCTTGTGTTTTGGATTTTTAATACTACTAATCGTCATTACAGTGCCTTATACGATTAACCATGGGGATTTTTTTCAAAATGAATCTGCATTGATTATTGTAAGTTTTCTTGTAACCTCGATGAGTGTTGCTTATGCTAGAAAGTTTGAAATGATTTCTTTTGGGATGTTAAGTAAGAAACAACTTTTGCTTTTCATTGCAATCTTTCTTCTAAGTCTGCTTGAGACGCTGGTTTATATTCATTTCTTCGCTGTTTCTTCTGGCGCAGGAGTTCAACACTTGGCGGAAGTCAGCAGAGGAATTTCCCTGTCTTTGATTTTGACTACCTCAGTTTTTGGACCAATCCAGGAGGAACTCATTTTCAGAGGGCTTCTTCAAGGTGCCGTTTTTGACAATTCTTGGTTAGGGCTTGTACTGACTTCCTCACTCTTTTCGTTCATGCATGGCCCTTCTAATGTACCTTCGTTTATTTTTTATCTACTTGGGGGTTTGTTGCTGGGATTTGCTTATAAAAAGAGCCAAAACTTATGGGTTTCTACTCTAGTCCACATGTTTTACAACAGTTGGCCACTCTTATATTATTTATAAAAATTATGAAAAGGTAAGTAGGAGATTGTGCTTACCTTTTTCTTTCTATAATGATACCCCCAACCACCCCAGAGGCTTTTCTTTGAGAATCGGGCGTGGAGCGGTTGACGAATAGGCCAAAAACTAGTAGAATAGTAAGGAAACTTTATACGGAGGAAAGAAATGGATTTGGGTGATAATGGGCTAACACTAACTCCCATACCTGGGAAAAGTGGCAAGGCTTATATGGGTAGCTATCCTGATGGGAAGCGTATCTTTGTAAAAATGAACACCTCTCCAATCCTACCTGGTCTAGCTAGAGAACAAATTGCTCCACAATTATTATGGAGTCGTCGTTTGGCAGATGGGCGTGATATGTGTGCTCAAGAATGGTTGACAGGCAAGATATTGACCCCCTATGATATGAATCGTAAACAAATCGTCAATATTTTAACCCGTCTTCATCGCTCACGTCCGTTGATGACACAGTTGAGTCGTTTGGGGTATGCCATGGAAACACCTGTAGATTTACTGCAGTCTTGGCAAGAAACGGCTCCAGATGCTTTGCGTAAAAATCATTTTATCAGTGAAGTGATGGCTGATTTACGTCAGACTATTCCAGGATTTAGAGAGGACTATGCGACCATTGTCCATGGAGATGTACGACATAGTAATTGGATTGAGACAGATAGTGGCTTGATTTATTTGGTAGATTGGGATTCGGTTCGCTTGACCGACCGCATGTTTGATGTAGCTCACATGCTCTGCCATTATATTCCAGAACATCAGTGGAAGGAATGGTTGACCTACTACGGTTATAAGTACAATCAAACGGTATTAACTAAATTGTATTGGTACGGTCAATTGTCTTACTTGAGCCAGATTTCCAAGTATTATATGAACCAAGATTTAGAAAATGTCAATCGGGAGATTCATGGCTTGCGTCACTTCCGAGACAAGTATGGAAAGAGAAGATGAGAGTTAGAAATCGTAAAGGGGCGACAGAATTACTAGAGGCAAATCCTCAGTATGTGGTCCTCAATCCCTTGGAAGCCAAGGGGAAATGGCGGGACTTGTTTGGTAATGATAATCCCATTCATGTGGAAGTTGGAAGTGGAAAGGGTGCCTTTGTTTCAGGTATGGCCAAGCAAAATCCTGACATCAACTATATCGGGATTGATATTCAAAAGTCTGTTTTGAGCTACGCTTTGGACAAGGTGCTTGAAGTTGGAGTGCCTAACATCAAGCTCTTGTGGGTAGATGGTTCTGACTTGACTGACTACTTTGAAGACGGTGAGATTGATCGCTTGTATCTGAACTTTTCAGATCCTTGGCCTAAAAAGCGTCATGAAAAGCGTCGTTTGACCTACAAGACCTTCTTGGATACCTTCAAGCGTATCTTGCCTGAAAATGGAGAAATTCATTTCAAGACGGATAACCGTGGCTTGTTTGAGTACAGCCTAGTGAGCTTTTCTCAGTATGGCATGAAGCTCAATGGTGTCTGGCTTGATTTACATGCCAGTGATTTTGAAGGCAATGTCATGACAGAATACGAGCAAAAATTCTCCAACAAGGGGCAAGTTATCTATCGAGTTGAGGCAGAATTTTAAGAAATAGCCTAAAATCAGGCTGTATAAGTGCTTTTGCTTTACATAAGTTGGCAAACGTGTTATACTTATAGTAAGAATATGAGAAAGAGAGGCGGGGAAATATCTTCGCCTCTTGCTTATGAGGAGGTGGACGCAATCGCAACAATCGTAGAATTAGTCAGAGAAGTTGTAGAACCTGTCATACAAGCGCCTTTCGAACTCGTGGATATCGAGTATGGAAAGATTGGCAGTGACATGATTCTCAGTATTTTTGTAGATAAACCTGAAGGAATTACCTTGAACGACACAGCAGACTTGACAGAAATTATCAGTCCTGTCCTAGACACCATCAAGCCAGATCCCTTCCCAGAACAATATTTCCTAGAAATCACCAGTCCGGGCTTGGAACGTCCTTTGAAAACCAAGGATGCCGTCGCTGGAGCGGTTGGGAAATACATCCATGTCGGGCTCTACCAAGCCATCGATAAGCAAAAGGTCTTTGAAGGAACCTTGTTGGCCTTCGAAGAGGACGAGTTGACTATGGAATATATGGACAAGACGCGTAAGAAAACCGTCCAAATTCCATACAGTTTAGTATCAAAAGCACGTTTAGCAGTTAAATTATAGAAAAAGAAAGGATAGCTTTTGAGGATTCAAAAGTGAAGAAAACATGAGTAAAGAAATGCTAGAGGCCTTCCGCATTTTGGAAGAAGACAAGGGAATCAAAAAAGAAGATATCATCGACGCAGTAGTAGAGTCGCTTCGTTCCGCTTATCGCAGACGCTATGGTCAGTCGGACAGTGTAGCTATTGACTTTAACGAGAAAACAGGTGACTTTACAGTCTATACTGTCCGTGAAGTGGTTGATGAAGTATTTGATAGCCGTTTGGAAATCAGCTTAAAAGATGCTCTTGCCATTAATTCAGCCTATGAGCTTGGGGATAAAATCAAGTTTGAAGAAGCACCTGCTGAGTTTGGTCGTGTAGCAGCCCAATCTGCCAAACAAACCATCATGGAAAAAATGCGCAAGCAAACACGTGCCATTACCTATAACACTTACAAAGAGCATGAACAAGAAATCATGTCTGGTACAGTAGAACGCTTTGACAACCGCTTCATCTATGTCAACCTTGGCAGCATTGAAGCCCAATTGTCAAAACAAGACCAAATTCCTGGAGAAGTTTTTGCTTCTCATGATCGTATCGAAGTATATGTTTATAAAGTTGAAGACAACCCTCGTGGTGTCAACGTCTTTGTTAGCCGTAGCCATCCAGAAATGATCAAACGTTTGATGGAGCAAGAAATTCCAGAAGTTTATGATGGAACTGTTGAAATTATGAGCGTGGCTCGTGAAGCTGGTGACCGTACGAAGGTTGCCGTTCGCAGTCATAATCCAAATGTGGACGCTATCGGTACAATCGTTGGACGTGGTGGTGCTAATATCAAGAAGATTACCAGCAAATTCCACCCAGCTCGCTACGATGCTAAGAGCGACCGTATGGTACCAATCGAAGAAAATATCGACGTTATCGAATGGGTAGCTGATCCAGCTGAATTTATCTACAATGCTATCGCTCCTGCTGAAGTTGACCAAGTTATATTTGATGAAAACGACAGCAAACGTGCCTTGGTGGTTGTACCAGATAACAAGCTTTCTCTTGCCATTGGTCGTCGTGGACAAAACGTGCGCTTGGCAGCTCACTTGACTGGTTACCGTATTGATATCAAGTCTGCTAGCGAATTTGAAGCCATGGAAGAAGCTGGTTCGGTAGATTTGGAAGCAGAAAACGATACTGTAGAAGAATAAAAGCTGCTAGAGGAGGGAAAGATGAAAACAAGAAAAATCCCTTTGCGCAAGTCTGTCGTGTCTAACGAAGTGATTGATAAGCGTGATTTGCTCCGCATTGTCAAAAACAAGGAAGGACAAGTCTTTATAGATCCGACAGGCAAGGCCAATGGCCGCGGCGCTTATATCAAGCTAGACAATGCAGAAGCCTTAGAGGCGAAAAAGAAGAAGGTCTTTAACCGCAGCTTTAGCATGGAAGTGGATGAAAGCTTTTATGACGAGTTGATCGCTTATGTGGATCACAAAGTGAAAAGAAGAGAGTTAGGACTTGAATAAGCAAAAGATAAGCAATCTCTTGGGACTGGCTCAGAGAGCAGGGCGGATTATATCGGGTGAAGAATTGGTGGTCAAGGCCATTCAAGACGGAAAGGCCAAGTTGGTCTTTCTAGCCCATGATGCTGGACCCAATCTAACCAAGAAGATTCAAGATAAAAGTCATTATTATCAAGTAGAAATTGTAACCGTGTTTTCAACACTGGAATTAAGCATAGCAGTCGGGAAATCGAGAAAGGTTTTGGCTGTGACAGATGCTGGATTTACAAAGAAAATGAGGTCTCTTATGGAATAGAAGAGGAGGACATGATTTGTCTAAGAAAAGATTGTACGAAATCGCAAAAGAGCTTGGAAAAGAAAGTAAAGAAGTTGTAGCGCGTGCAAAAGAGTTGGGCTTGGATGTGAAAAGCCACTCATCAAGTGTGGAAGAAGCTGTCGCTGCAAAAATCGCTGCCAGCTTTAAGCCTGCAGCTGCTCCGAAAGTAGAAGCAAAACCTGCTGCACCAAAAGCAAGTGCAGAAAAGAAAGCCGAAAAATCTGAGCCAGCTAAACTAGCTGTAGCCAAGGAAGAGGCAAAACCTGCTGAGCTAATCGCTCCTAAAACAGAAAAAGTAGCAGCTAAACCGCAAAGTCGTAATTTCAAGGCTGAGCGTGAAGCTCGTGCCAAAGAACAGGCAGAACGACGCAAGCAAAATAAGGGCAATAACCGTGACCAACAAAAGGGAAATCATCAAAAGAATGATAACCGTAATGGTGGAAAACAAGGTCAAGGCAACCGCGACAATCGTCGTTTTAATGACCAAGCTAAGAAACAGCAAGGTCAGCAAAATCGTGGCAATGAGCGCCGTCAACAAGAGGATAAACGTCCAAATCAAGTAGCTCCACGTATTGACTTTAAAGCCCGTGCAGCAGCCCTAAAAGCAGAACAAAATGCTGAATATGCACGTTCAAGTGAGGAACGCTTCAAGCAGTATCAGGCTGCTAAAGAAGCCTTGGCTCAAGCTAACAAACGCAAGGAACCAGAGGAAATCTTTGAAGAAGCGGCTAAGCTAGCTGAACAAGCGCAGCAAGCACAACAAGCACAGCAAGTTCAAGCAGTGGTTGAAGTCGTCCCTGAGAAAAAAGAACCTGCAGTGGATACACGTCGTAAAAAACAAGCTCGACCAGACAAAAATCGTGACGATTATGATCACGAAGAAGATGGTCCTAGAAAACAACAAAAGAATCGAAGTAGTCAAAATCAAGTGAGAAATCAAAAGAATAGTAACTGGAATAACAACAAAAAGAACAAAAAAGGCAATAACAAGAACAACCGTAATCAGACTCCAAAACCTGTTACAGAGCGTAAATTCCATGAATTGCCAACAGAATTTGAATATACAGATGGTATGACCGTTGCGGAAATCGCAAAACGTATCAAACGTGAACCAGCTGAAATCGTTAAGAAACTTTTCATGATGGGTGTTATGGCCACACAAAACCAATCCTTGGATGGAGAAACCATCGAACTCCTCATGGTGGATTATGGTATCGAAGCCAAACAAAAGGTTGAAGTGGATAATGCCGACATCGAACGTTTCTTTGTCGAAGATGGTTATCTCAATGAAGATGAATTGGTAGAGCGTCCACCAGTTGTAACTATCATGGGACACGTTGACCACGGTAAAACAACACTTCTAGATACTCTTCGTAATTCTCGTGTTGCGACAGGTGAAGCGGGTGGTATCACGCAACATATCGGTGCCTACCAAATCGTTGAAAATGGCAAGAAGATTACCTTCCTTGATACACCTGGACACGCGGCCTTTACATCGATGCGTGCGCGTGGTGCTTCTGTTACCGATATTACTATCCTGGTCGTAGCGGCAGATGACGGGGTTATGCCTCAGACAATCGAAGCCATCAACCACTCAAAAGCAGCCAATGTTCCAATCATCGTAGCCATTAACAAGATTGATAAACCAGGTGCTAACCCAGAACGCGTTATCGGCGAATTGGCAGAGCATGGGGTTATGTCAACTGCTTGGGGTGGAGATTCTGAATTTGTTGAAATCTCAGCTAAATTTAACCAAAACATCGAAGAATTGTTGGAAACAGTCCTTCTTGTGGCTGAAATCCAAGAACTCAAGGCAGACCCAACAGTTCGTGCAATCGGTACAGTCATCGAAGCGCGCTTGGATAAAGGAAAAGGTGCGGTCGCAACCCTTCTTGTTCAACAAGGTACCTTGAATGTTCAAGACCCAATCGTTGTCGGAAATACCTTCGGTCGTGTCCGTGCTATGACCAACGACCTTGGTCGTCGTGTTAAGGTTGCGGGACCATCAACACCAGTTTCAATCACAGGTTTGAACGAAGCACCGATGGCGGGTGACCACTTTGCTGTATACGAAGATGAAAAATCTGCGCGTGCAGCAGGTGAAGAGCGTGCCAAACGTGCCCTCATGAAACAACGTCAAGCTACCCAACGTGTCAGCCTTGAAAACCTCTTTGATACGCTTAAAGCTGGTGAACTCAAATCAGTTAACGTTATCATCAAGGCCGACGTACAAGGTTCTGTTGAAGCACTTTCTGCCTCACTTCAGAAAATCGATGTAGAAGGTGTTAAAGTTACCATTGTTCACTCAGCGGTCGGTGCCATCAACGAATCTGACGTGACTCTTGCCGAAGCTTCAAATGCCTTTATCGTTGGTTTCAACGTACGCCCTACACCACAAGCTCGTCAACAAGCTGAAGCTGACGATGTGGAAATCCGTCTCCACAGCATTATCTACAAGGTTATCGAAGAGATGGAAGAAGCCATGAAAGGGATGCTTGATCCAGAATTCGAAGAAAAAATTATTGGTGAAGCAGTTATTCGTGAAACCTTCAAGGTGTCTAAAGTGGGAACTATTGGTGGATTCATGGTCATCAACGGTAAGGTTACCCGTGACTCTAAAGTCCGTGTTATTCGTGACGGTGTCGTTATTTACGATGGTGAACTCGCAAGCTTGAAACACTACAAAGACGACGTTAAAGAAGTTACAAACGGCCGTGAAGGTGGTCTCATGATTGATGGCTACAATGATATCAAGATGGATGATGTGATTGAGGCTTATGTTATGGAAGAAATCAAACGATAATAGAGAAACGATAGCTCATTTGACTCGTCGTCAATAGCGCCTTGATGAACTTCAGTTCTATCTAAGGCTTGTTTCCTAGATTCAAATGGCTCTAGTTCCTCTATCTAATAGAAATAGCTAGGTCTGCTGGCTTAGCTTTTGGTTCAAAGTAGAGAAAGGAATATCATGGCAAATCATTTCCGTACGGATCGTGTGGGCATGGAAATCAAGCGTGAAGTTAATGAGATTTTGCAAAAGAAAGTCCGTGATCCGCGTGTCCAAGGTGTGACCATCACAGATGTTCAGATGCTAGGTGACTTGTCTGTTGCCAAGGTTTACTACACCATTTTGAGTAACCTTGCTTCGGATAATCAAAAAGCCCAAATCGGGCTTGAAAAAGCAACTGGTACCATCAAACGTGAACTTGGTCGCAATTTGAAATTGTACAAAATCCCAGATTTGACCTTCGTCAAAGACGAATCCATCGAATATGGAAACAAGATTGACGAGATGCTACGCAATCTGGATAAGAACTAAAGAAGAGGGGCAACCCTCTTTTTTGGTGCTTGAACTCTTCTAGCTATTAATAGCTGTATTTGCAAAAGACAGTTTAAAAAATTTGTAAATACCTCATAGTATGATATGATAAAGTTTAATACGAATGATGAATGGAGATAGAGATGGGCAAACAAGAGTTAGCGATGCAAGTGCTACAACAAGTGGTGAAATTACCCATGGTCAAAGTTGATCGAGAAAAATTTTTAGTTGACAAATTTTCTAAAGAGTTAGATCGAAAGGATATTGCTACATTATTGGAAAAAGGTCCGACCTCTTTGTTAACAAAGGAAAGCTTGGATCGAGTTGCTAAGACCTGTATTAAGGACAATGTTCTACGAGCAAGCGGGACTTCGATTTTGGCAGGTTTACCTGGTGGTATTGCCATGGCAATCACTATTCCAACAGATGTAGTTCAGTTTTACGCTTTTTCATTAAAGTTGGCCCAAGAACTAGGCTATATTTATGGATTTGATGATCTTTGGGAATCCCGTGATGAATTGAGCGAGGATGCTCAAAATACACTCTTGCTTTATCTCGGTGTCATGCTAGGGGTAAATGGAGCAGGGGCTTTACTTCGCTCTGGAGGTGTGACAGTTGCCAAGCATGCGATGAAGACGATTCCGCAGAAAGCTTTGACAAAGACACTTTGGTATCCTATTCTGGAAAAAGTTTTGAAAATTTTTGGAGTCAGCTTGACAAAGGGAGGCTTGGCTAAGGGAATGGGAAAAGTGATTCCTATTTTAGGAGGTGTCCTTTCTGGTGGCTTAACCTTTGCGACCATGAAGCCGATGGGGGAAAGACTGCAAAAGGAATTATCCAAATTAGTTAATTATAATGAAGGGCAGTATCAACTAGATATTGATACTATCCGAAAAGAAGCTGAAATCATCGAAGGTGAGTAATATGGGACTCATAAAAATTCTAGCTAAAACTTACGGAAATTACTTTTTGACCATGCAAGGTGTAAAAGTGATAAAAACGATAAAGAAAGATGACCATGTTGTTGTTGGTCTGGGAAAACTTTTTATTGCTGACAAGCTAATGGATACGGCTCGGTGGCTCATTAAGCCAGAGGATAAAAAATGAAATTTTTCTGGGGACTTCTTGCTATTCTTTTTATCAAACCAATTTTTGGGATTGTGAAATTCTTTTGGATGATCATCTCTTTTGCAGTCCAATTGCTGTTTTACAAGCTATTATTTAAAATATTGGATTGGCTCTTTAAACTTATTTAGGTCGTAATCCAAGTCGCAGACAACTAGCAGGAACTCCATTGCTAGTTTTTTAATCTCTTTCCTTGTGGTATAATAAAAGCAGTAAAATCATTTTAGAATATTCAATGGAGGTCGTCATGGACAATATCATCGATGTTTCAATTCCTGTTGCAGAAGTGGTGGACAAGCATCCAGAAGTCTTGGAAATTCTAGTGGAGTTGGGTTTTAAACCTCTTGCTAATCCCTTGATGCGCAACACAGTCGGTCGTAAAGTATCGCTCAAACAGGGTTCTAAGCTTGAAGGAACCCCTATGGCCAAGATTGTCCGCACACTGGAAGCGAATGGCTACGAAGTGATTGGGTTAGACTAATGGCAGATGAACGGATTCATGTCCTGCGGGATATTTTGTTAGAATTGCACAATGGTGCCTCTCCTGAGTCGGTTCAGGAGCGTTTTGATGCGACCTTTGCGGGTGTCTCAGCTATAGAGATTTCCCTCATGGAGCACGAGCTGATGAACTCAGACTCAGGTGTCACCTTTGAAGATGTTATGGAACTCTGTGATGTCCATGCCAATCTTTTTAAAAATGCTATTAAGGGTGTCGAAGTAGAGGATACTGAGCATCCAGGTCACCCAGTTCGGATTTTCAAAGAAGAAAATCTAGCCCTCAGTGCGGCCTTGATTCGCATTCGGAGATTGTTAGATACCTATGAGTCTATGGAAGATGAAGAAATGCTGGTGGAGATGCGCAAGGGCTTGGTGCGTCAGATGGGACTTGTGGGGCAATTTGACATCCATTACCAACGTAAAGAAGAACTCTTCTTTCCTATCATGGAGCGCTATGGACACGATTCACCCCCAAAAGTTATGTGGGGAGTGGATGATCAGATTAGGGAACTCTTTCAAACAGCTTTAGCGACAGCCAAGTCACTACCAGAAGTGCCGATTCGTAGTGTAAAAGAAGATTTTGAAGCCTTTGCGACAGAGTTTGAAAGTATGATTTTCAAGGAAGAGTCCATCCTCCTCATGATTCTTCTTGAATCCTTCACTCAGGATGACTGGCTTCAGATTGCGGAGGAGAGCGATGCCTATGGTTATGCCATTATCCGTCCGTCTGAGAAATGGGTGCCAGAACGCCAGAGTTTTGTTGAGGAAAAGATTGCAGATGAGTCTGTACAGCTAGATACGGCAGAAGGTCAAGTTCAACAAGTTATCGATACGCCAGAAGGGCAGTTTACCATTACCTTTACCCCTAAGGAAAAGGAAGCAGTGCTGGACCGTCATAGTCAACAGGCTTTTGGGAATGGCTATCTTTCAGTCGAGCAGGCTAATCTCATTCTCAATCATCTCCCTATGGAGATTACCTTTGTCAATAAAGATGATATTTTCCAGTATTACAATGATAATACGCCAGCTGATGAGATGATTTTCAAACGGACACCCTCCCAAGTTGGGCGCAATGTTGAACTCTGTCATCCACCTAAGTACTTGGATAAGGTAAAGACCATCATGAAGGGACTTCGTGAGGGAAGCAAAGACAAGTATGAAATGTGGTTCAAGTCTGAGTCGCGAGGTAAGTTTGTCCACATCACCTACGCTGCAGTGCACGATGAAAACGGAGAATTCCAAGGTGTGTTGGAGTACGTTCAGGATATCCAGTCCTACCGTGAGATTGACACGGACTATTTCCGTGGATTAGAATAAGGAGAAAAAATGAGTTACGAACAAGAATTTATGAAGGAATTTGAAGCTTGGGTCAATACCCAAATCATGATCAACGACATGGCGCACAAGGAAAGTCAAAAAGTCTACGAAGAAGACCAAGACGAGTGTGCCAAAGATGCCATGATTCGTTACGAAAGCCGCTTGGATGCTTATCAGTTCTTGCTTGGTAAGTTTGAAAACTTCAAGGCAGGTAAGGGATTCCATGATTTACCAGAGGGATTGTTTGGTGAGCGGAATTATTAAATGAGATAGATTCTTGATTTTTTACTAAAATCTTGATAGAATATTTATATTAAATCCTTGTCAGAACAGGGGTTTTTTATTGAAAGGATTTTATCATGTCAAAGAAACTCAATCGTAAAAAACAATTACGAAATAGCCTCCGTCGAGCAGGTGCCTTTTCAAGTACTGTGACTAAGGTTGTAGAAGAGACAAAGAAAGTCGTAAAACGTGCTGAGCAGTCAGCAAGCGAAGCTGGTGAGGCTGTTTCTAAAAAAGTTGAACAAGCAGTAGAAGCTACCAAAGAGCAAGCTCAAAAAGTAGCCAATTCTGTAGAAGATTTTGCAGCAAACTTGGGTGGACTTCCACTTGATCGTGCCAAAACTTTCTATGATGAAGGAATCAAGTCTGCGTCAGATTTTAAAAACTGGACTGAAAAAGAACTCCTTGCCTTGAAAGGAATCGGCCCAGCTACAATCAAGAAATTGAAGGAAAATGGCATCAAGTTCAAGTAATCTTTCTTGTTCCTTGCATTTCCGAAAAAATCTTGCTACAATAGAGCCATTAGAGGTGTTTTGAATCCCACATTTTACAGAAAGTGGCGGTGCTGAGAAGTCCACAAATGTGTCAAAATTGGTTGCTAATGGATGAAAAATTGAAATAAAAGTGTCTTTTTGTTTTAAAGACGAGAGTTGCGGGCAACTGCCCGAATTTGGGTGGTACCGCGGATAAGCATATTCGTCCCTGTCATGTAGATGGCAGGGCTTTTCTTTTGTATCTTGGTCAAAGGAGGTTGTCATGAAGCAATCTTTTAACACAAGCAAACTGTATTATGGCTTTCCTATTTTCATTTTGGGGTATCAGGATCAGAATTTTGGACACAATATTACGACCTGTAGCTCCTCTTATAGCTTGGGAGATTGGCTAGTCATTGGTGTCGGAGCTGAGGAAAATGCGGCTGAGCAAATCAAGCATTACCAGAAGTTTACTGTGAATATTCCTGATGAAAATCTCATGTTCGAGATGGAGCAGGCTGGTTTTATCAGTCATCGAGAGAAATTGAAACACCTGGGGCTAGACTACGAGATTTCTGAACAGACTCAGTCTCCTATTTTAGAGACTTGTCCAGTCGTGTTGGACTGTCAGGTAGATCGGATTATCGAGGAAGATGGAATCTGTCATATTTTTGCCAAGATTATCGATCGACTTGCTGCTCCAGATCTCTTGGATGAGAAAGGGCATTTTAAAAATGACCGTTTTTCACCGACTTACTTTATGGGGGACGGTCACCAGCGCGTTTATCGTTATTTAGATAACCGTGTTGACCCTATGGGGAGCTTCATAAAGAAAGCGAGGAAGAAGGATGGCAAGAACTGAGTTGCCAGATAAAATCGAAACAGAACGTCTCGTTTTACGAGTCCGTACAGTGGCGGATGCAGAGGATATCTTTGACTATGCTAGTCTCCCAGAAGTTTCTTACCCAGCAGGCTTTCCACCCGTCAAGACCTTGGAAGATGAAATTTACTATCTGGAGCAGATCCTTCCCGAACGCAATGAAAAGGACAATCTCCCAGCTGGCTATGGGATTGTCATCAAAGGAGCCGATAAAG
Organism: Streptococcus sp. OH4692_COT-348; assembly: GCF_003859975.1. Taxonomy (GTDB): domain Bacteria; phylum Bacillota; class Bacilli; order Lactobacillales; family Streptococcaceae; genus Streptococcus. The sequence continues at coordinate 20,176 of NZ_RQZB01000020.1, read as the reverse complement.
TCATTGGTTCTGTTGACTTCAATCACCGCCATGCGGACGATGTGCTAGAAATTGGCTATACCTTGCACCCAGGCTACTGGGGGCGTGGCTATGTACCAGAAGCAGCGCGTGCCTTGATTGACTTAGCCTTTAAAGATTTGAGTCTTCACAAGATTGAGCTGACTTGCTTTGGTTACAATCTCCAAAGTCAACGAGTTGCAGAGAAGCTTGGATTTACCCTCGAAGCTCGAATAAGAGACAGAAAGGATGTTCAAGGAAACCGCTGTGACAGTCTGATATATGGTTTGCTGAGAAGTGAGTGGGAGGTAATTTGATGCATCTTTTCATCATTGGTGCTCCGGCTTCTGGGAAAATGACCATTGGTCAAGAACTATCTCGACTGACGGATTCTACCCTCTTTTATAACCATCAAGCCATCGATTTTGCACTAGAAATCTATCAGGACTTTACAGAGGAAATGTGGGAATTTGTTCGTGGAATCACCTTTTCTTTCCTTGGAGCAAGTGCAAGAAATCAGCGATCAGTAATTTTAACTGACGTAATTGATTTTTCAAATCAGTACCAGCTGCTGTATTTGAAGCAAATTCAAGGTTTGTTGAATGACTATCATCAAGAGATTCTTTTTGTTGAGTTGGAAACAAGTCTTGAAGAGCGCATACGTCGAAATCGAACGGAGAATCGATTAAAGCACAAACCCTTAAAACGACATATTGAGGTATCTGAAAGAGAAATTTTAGAGACTGCTGAAACACTTCAATTAAATTCTCAACATCAACCGAATGAGTTGCACCACTACTTTAAAATAAATAATACGAATTTGTCAGCAGAAGAAACTGCTAAGCAAATTCAAAATAAAATGAATACAATAGAGAAAGGACAAACACATGTCTAAAGAACTTTCACCTAAATACAATCCAGCCGAGGTTGAGGCTGGTCGTTACCAAAAATGGCTTGACGCTGATGTTTTCAAGCCTTCAGGAGACCAAAAGGCTAAGCCTTATTCAATCGTCATTCCGCCACCAAATGTAACTGGTAAGCTTCACCTTGGTCACGCTTGGGACACGACTTTGCAGGATATCATCATCCGTCAAAAACGCATGCAGGGCTTTGATACGCTTTGGCTTCCAGGTATGGACCACGCGGGGATTGCGACTCAGGCTAAGGTTGAGGAGCGCTTGCGTGGAGAGGACATTACACGTTATGACCTCGGTCGTGAGAAATTCCTCGATAAAGTTTGGGAATGGAAAGACGAGTATGCCACTACCATCAAAGAACAATGGGGCAAGATGGGGCTCTCTGTAGACTACTCTCGCGAGCGTTTCACCCTTGATGAAGGTTTGTCAAAAGCCGTTCGCAAGGTCTTTGTGGACCTTTACAAGAAAGGTTGGATCTACCGTGGTGAGTTTATCATCAACTGGGACCCAGCAGCTCGCACAGCCCTTTCTGATATCGAGGTGATTCACAAGGATGTCGAAGGTGCCTTTTACCACATGAACTACATGCTGGAAGACGGCTCACGCGCCCTTGAAGTTGCGACAACTCGTCCTGAGACCATGTTTGGGGACGTTGCCGTTGCGGTCAATCCAGAAGACCCACGCTACAAGGACCTGATTGGCAAAAACGTCATCCTTCCAATCGCTAATAAGTTAATCCCAATCGTTGGGGATGAACACGCAGATCCTGAGTTTGGTACAGGTGTCGTGAAAATCACGCCTGCCCACGATCCAAACGACTTCTTGGTTGGTCAACGTCATAACTTGCCACAAGTCAACGTCATGAACGACGATGGAACCATGAATGATCTTGCCTTCGAATTTGCAGGCATGGACCGTTTTGAAGCTCGTAAGGCAGTCGTTGCCAAGTTGGAAGAAATTGGCGCCCTTGTTAAAATCGAAAAACGTGTCCACAGTGTTGGTCACTCAGAGCGTACAGGTGTAGTGGTTGAGCCACGCTTGTCTACACAATGGTTCGTTAAGATGGACCAATTGGCGAAAAATGCTATTGCCAACCAAGACACAGAGGACAAGGTAGAATTTTACCCACCTCGTTTCAATGATACTTTCCTTCAATGGATGGAAAATGTCCACGACTGGGTTATCTCTCGTCAGCTCTGGTGGGGTCACCAAATCCCTGCTTGGTACAATACTGAGGGTGAAATGTACGTCGGTGAAGAAGCTCCAGAAGGTGACGGATGGACTCAGGACGAAGATGTCTTGGATACTTGGTTCAGTTCTGCCCTTTGGCCATTCTCAACCATGGGCTGGCCTGATGTCGACTCAGAAGACTTCAAACGTTACTTCCCAACTTCAACCTTGGTTACAGGTTACGACATCATCTTCTTCTGGGTATCTCGTATGATCTTCCAATCATTGGAATTCACTGGCCGTCAGCCATTCCAAAACGTGCTTATCCACGGTCTTATTCGTGACGAGCAAGGACGCAAGATGTCTAAATCTCTCGGTAACGGGATTGACCCAATGGATGTCATTGAGAAATACGGTGCCGATGCCCTTCGTTGGTTCCTTTCAAACGGTTCTGCACCAGGGCAAGACGTGCGCTTCTCTTACGAGAAAATGGATGCTTCATGGAACTTCATTAACAAGATCTGGAACATCTCTCGCTATATCCTCATGAACAATGAAGGTTTGACTCTTGAGCAAGCAACTGCCAATGTGGAAAAAGTTGTCAACAAGGAAGCTGGAAATGTCACAGACCGCTGGATCCTCCACAACCTCAATGAAACGATCGGCAAAGTCACTGAAAACTTTGATAAGTTTGAATTTGGTGTTGCTGGACACATCCTCTACAACTTCATCTGGGATGAATTTGCGGACTGGTATGTTGAGTTGACTAAGGAAGTCCTTTATAGTGATAATGAAGAAGAGAAAGTCATCACACGTTCTGTTCTCCTTTATACCTTGGACAAGATCCTTCGTCTCCTTCACCCAATCATGCCATTCGTGACAGAAGAAATCTTTGGACAAATCTCAGAAGGCTCTATCGTTACAGCAGAATACCCAACTGTTAACCCAGCCTTTGAAGACCTTGCTGCCCACACTGGTGTGGAAAGCCTTAAAGACTTGATTCGTGCAGTACGTAATGCGCGTGCGGAAGTAAACGTAGCACCAAGCAAGCCTATTACCATCCTTGTTAAGACAAGCGATAGCGACTTGGAAGCCTTCTTTAACAGCAATGTCAACTACATCAAACGTTTTACAAATCCAGAACACTTGGAAATCGCGTCAAACATCCCTGCGCCTGAACTTGCAATGTCAAGCGTCATCACAGGAGCAGAAATCTACTTGCCACTGGCAGATCTCCTCAATGTCGAAGAAGAACTTGCTCGTCTCGATAAAGAACTGGCTAAATGGCAAAAAGAACTGGACATGGTCGGCAAGAAGCTCTCTAACGAACGCTTCGTAGCCAATGCCAAACCAGAAGTCGTCCAAAAAGAACGTGACAAACAAGCCGACTATCAAGCTAAGTACGACGCGACTGTAGCACGTATCGATGAGATGAAGAAGTTAATTTGAAATTTTTAGGGTAAGTAAAATGGGAATTCTAAAGAAAATCTTACAAAACAAAATTGTCAATACAAATGGATATACTCGTTCTGATACTGGTACTAAAGTCCACGCATATCTACGGACTCATCCCAAAAATCAAGGTGCGGGTAAAAAACTTACAAGAAACATTATTAATGCCTTAAAAAAATAATATTAATCTATCAAAACACGGTGTGATGCCGTGTTTTTTGGTATGATGGAATCAATATCTATTGATGGAGAAAGTGATGTCTAAACACCCGCATTATGAATTGTTATAGTTGGTTGAAGTTAGAATAGTACGTCGTGACTGCTAAAACATTTCTAGAAATTAATTTGACTTTCCTAATCGATTTGTTCATATTTTATTTCAATCTACTATAAATTTAATTGGCTACAGTCTGGCAAAGTTTGACAAGCTTTTTATAAAAGAATTTCAATGTTCTAGTAAGTCGGAGTTTTATCACTATGTGGTTTCTTTGGAAATTGCTGAAACAACTGGAGTTGTAAAAAATAGAATGGATTTATTTGATCCTTATTTTGACAATAATCGAAAAGGTTGGTGGCAGAAAGCTGAAGTTTATCGTTTTCGTAAAGATTTAATTGATATGATGTTTGGAAATGAAGATGTTCATAGTTATGCTGAAATCGTTAAAATGCTACTTGCCAGTGAAAGAAAGCGAACAGATATTACTACCATTGAAAAACCAATTATTCGAACTAAATTCAAACGTCTACAGGAAACGGAAATGGAGGCAGAGAATTATTTTATCCTTCATTTTGATAAAGAAGAAAAATTCCAAGGTGGACTATTGACCGAGGCCCGTATTTATGGTGATGGATATGATTTCCAAGTAGATGTTCAAGAACATTCTTATCTTGCCGAAGTTAAAGGAATTCGAAAATCTAAGGGTCGCATTCGATTGACTGCCAGAGAATATGAAAAAGCCAAAGAGTTTAAATCAGATTTTATTTTATCCTTAGTTACTAACCTAGATGATATTCCCAAGCTAGTGTGAATTGATAATTCTTTGAATCATTTTGAATTCCAAAAGAGCATCATAAAAAATGAAGTCATAGAATATAGAAGCTTAGAAGATTTGTATTAGTTCTCCCTTAACTTTTCTAGTTGAAAGAACGAGAAGTTTTGACAGGTCAACGTTTAAATGAACTGGAAATCAACGGAATTCGTTTGACCAAGTTTAATAATGGCGAAATCGGCATTGAATTCATCTGGATTGATACTGAAAATCCACCTAGCGATACCATCGACTGGGTAGCAAAGAAATAAAAAGTTCGCTGTCTTTTTGTTTTGTGTTCTACAGTTTTTTCTTGACAAGTCTTTCTTTTTTATGGTATTCTTTTATACAACAAATGTTGCGCAACAAATGTTGCGCTAAAGGAGTCTTATGCCACCAAAGGTTAAATTTAGTAAAGAGGCTATCATTGGGAAAGCTTTACAATTGGTGAGAGAAGAGGGCATGGCTAGTTTGACGGCTCGAGCATTAGCGGAGCAACTGGGAGCCACACCAAGAGTCATTTTTGGGCAATTTGCCAATATGGCCGAGTTACAAGCAGAGGTTATTGGTGCTGCGGAAATGGTAGTGGTGGAGTATATTCGTAAGGCCTTAGAAGATGAGAAGCCTTTTCGATCCGTCGGGGTTGCTTATATCCTTTTCGCCTCAAAAGAACCCCAACTCTTTCAATTGCTTTTCCAAAATCCCAGCAAAGATCCGATTCGTCGCTTTCAAGATTTTCTTCCCATGAAGGATCATAGTTACCAATTGGTTCTGGATTTAATCGTCGCAGACTACCCTTTGAATATAGAGGAGGCTAGTCGCTTGTACCAGCATCTATTTATCTACTCGCATGGGATGGCCTCAATGGTTGCTTCTGGCATTTATCAATTCAGCATGGAAGAAGTGATTGGATTACTGACAGAGGTTTGTCAATCTCTCATCAAAGAAATGGTAGGAAAGAAATGATTCAACTAGAAAATGTGCACAAAAGTTACGGCCAAACCAAGGTTTTAAAAGGGATTGATTTGCAGATTCAAGACCAGGATGATGTGGTTATCCTCGGTCCTTCTGGATCAGGCAAGTCAACTCTCTTAAACGTTCTGTCAGGTTTAGAAAAGGTAGACGAGGGACATATCCTCATTCACGGACAGGATTTGGCTCGACTCACAGATACTCAATTGACAGCCTTTAGACGTGAGAAGATTGCCTTTATTTTTCAGCAGTATTATTTATTGCCTAATCTAACAGTCAGACAGAATGTAAAGATGGGGGCAGACCTGGCAAATAATCATGATTTTTTGCAGATTATCGAGGATTTGGGACTTGGCGATAAACTGGACAAGTATCCGAGTGAATTGTCAGGTGGGGAACAGCAGAGAGTCTCCATTGCTCGGGCCTTGGCCAAAAAGCCAGAGATTCTTTTCTTAGATGAACCGACGGGAGCCCTGGATGAAGAAACGGGGCGCAAGATTCTCGACTATATCTGGGAGTTAAAGGAAAAGCTTGGTTTGATCCTCATCATGGTGACGCACAACCAAAATATTGCGGATATGGCAAGAACCATCATTCGTGTCAATAGTGGCAAGATTACCGAAGTTGTGACCAATGATCAGCCTCAGACTGCTTATGAAATTGGATGGTAAGCCATGTTTTCAGTAAAAGATATTCGAAAATTAGTTGTCGTCAGTATAATTGGGGCTTGTGCGGTCTTTGTGGCCAATCTCTTCTTGAATTTTTACCTTGATATCGAGCAGTTGGAGATTTCTAAAACTAATCCAATGATTCAGACCTACTATGACGCTCAGGTTTCGCTTTCTTGGATGGTGGCCATGGTCAGTGGAGTTGTCTTGTCCTTGACGTCGGTCCTTCTCATGTGTTTTTATATTAAACAATTTGTCGATGATCATAAGGAACAATTAGGAATTTTAAAGGCTTTGGGCTATAGCAATGGCCAGTTGGCTAAACGATTTTGGGCATTTGGGCTCAGTTTTGGTGCCGGAGCGCTTCTTGGCTATTTCGCTTCTTTTCTTATGATGGGGCATTTTTATGACTTCCGGAATGAAAAGGGGATCCTGCCAGAAATCACCATTCATTTTCATTGGCAGCTCTTGCTTGCTTTTGTGGTCCTTCCAACGGCATTTTTTATGCTTATCGCGGTTGGTTATGCTAGAAGACAACTACAAACGCCGGCTCTTCGCTTATTGAAAAAGTCCCCAACACCAATCAAGGTCAAAAGGAAAAAGAGGTCTCCTAAGAAAGAGAAAGACTTCCTAAAAGAGCTGTCTTCGTCACTAATTTGGGGGAGAAAATCTATCCTGTTTTTTGTAGTCTTTGGCTCTATGTGTTTTGCGGCCATGGTTCAATTGTCCTTTGGTCTAAGGGACTACACAGATGACATCATCCAAACCATGATGATCATGATTGGCTTGACCCTTTCTTTCTCTATTCTCTTTTTGTCATTGGGGATTGTCGTCTCAGAAAGTCGCGAAACCCTGGCTCTTATGAAGGCTTTTGGCTACACAGATCGTGAATGCCAAGGTCATATCCTATCTCCCTATCGTTTCTGGGCCTATCTAGGATTTGTTCTTGGGACGGCTTATCAGTACGCTATCATGGAAATCTTGATTGGTGTGATCAAAGATACGGTTCCTGAAAAGATTGAGCATCACTTTGATGGGAATGTTTGCTTCTGGACTTTGATCGGTTTTGCTGTGGTTTATGAAAGTCTCTTTTATCTATCCAACAGAAAACTCCAAAAGCAAACCATCAAAGAAGTACTCTTAGCTGAATAAATAGAGAAGGTTGGATTCTCCAGCCTTTTTCTTATGAAACTCATTAACAAGAGAAGGATTTTTCCCTATTCTAGGGAAAATGAAATAAAGGAAAGAAAACGAAGTTACTGGCAGGACCTGAAATGATCTTTTTACTTGATTTGACGCAACAAATAATCCTTTATCTCTGTAGGAATCCTCTTGCAGTTTGTGGTTGGTATTGGAGTTGCAGCCTTGAGTTATAAATAAATCAATATACCTGTGGTCATGTTACACAGGTCTTTCAATTAGCCGAAATATTTCACCTTTATTTTTTCTTAACCTTTGACTATTCTACAAAATTATCGTAAAATAAAGAGTAAATGATAAAATGAGGTCAGAGTCTGTTTGCTCTGGCGATAGTAGTATAAATGAGGAGAAACGCTTTGGAATTAGAAGTATTTACTGGGCAAGAAAAAAGTGAACTATCTATGATTGAGGTAGCGCGTGCTATCTTGGAACTTCGTGGTCGTGATCATGAGATGCATTTTAGTGATCTTGTAAACGAAATTCAAAACTACCTTGGAACATCAAACAGCGATATCCGTGAAGCCTTGCCTTTGTTCTACACAGAGTTGAACTTTGACGGTAGCTTCATCTCACTTGGGGACAACAAATGGGGGCTTCGTTCGTGGTATGGTGTGGATGAAATCGACGAAGAAATCATCGCTCTTGAAGAAAATGACGACGATGAAGTAGCACCAAAAGCTAAGAAAAAACGTGTCAATGCCTTCATGGACGGCGATTCAGATGCCATTGACTACAATGCTGATGATCCAGAAGACGAAGATGCATACGAAGCAGATCCTGCTCTTTCATACGATGATGAAAATCCAGATGATGAGAAAAACGAAGTGGAAGCTTATGATGCAGAAATCAACGAAATCGCTCCAGATGACTTGGGTGAAGACGTGGATCTCAACGAAGAAGACGATGAGTTTTCTGATGATGACGCTGAAAACAACGAGGAATAAAAGTTAGCTATTGACAATTATTCTATTTTTAGGTATCATATTGTTCGGGCACCTCTTTTAGAGGTCGGGGCTCCCTAGTTATTAGGGAGCTATTTTTGTTTTTTCAAGAAGTTATCTTCTTGTATTTTGGTTGTGAATCTGGTGCAGTCGTTCCAGATTATTCTTATTAGTAGGGTCTTGTTTTCTATGTCCCCTCGTAGTTAACAAGGCCTTGAGCATTTTAGAAAGAGGAATCTATGTCTACGAAATATATTTTTGTAACTGGTGGTGTGGTATCGTCTATTGGGAAAGGAATTGTTGCAGCAAGTCTGGGCCGTCTCTTGAAAAATCGTGGTCTCAAAGTAACCATTCAAAAATTTGACCCTTATATTAATATTGATCCAGGAACTATGAGTCCTTACCAGCACGGGGAAGTTTTTGTGACAGATGACGGAGCTGAGACAGATTTGGACTTGGGTCACTATGAACGTTTCATCGATATCAATCTCAACAAATATTCCAACGTGACAACTGGTAAAATTTACAGTGAAGTTCTTCGTAAGGAACGTCGTGGAGAATACCTTGGGGCAACTGTTCAAGTCATTCCTCATATTACAGATGCTTTGAAAGAAAAAATCAAGCGTGCCGCTCTAACAACCGACTCTAATGTCATTATTACAGAGGTCGGTGGAACTGTTGGGGATATCGAGTCCTTACCATTCCTAGAGGCCCTTCGTCAGATGAAGGCAGATGTGGGGGCTGATAATGTCATGTACATTCATACAACCTTGCTTCCTTACCTCAAGGCTGCTGGTGAGATGAAGACCAAGCCAACCCAACACTCTGTCAAAGAATTGCGTGGATTGGGAATCCAGCCAAATATGTTGGTTATTCGTACAGAAGAGCCAGCTGGCCAAGGAATTAAAAACAAACTAGCACAGTTCTGTGATGTGGCACCAGAAGCCGTTATCGAATCGTTGGATGTCGAACATCTTTACCAAATTCCATTGAACTTGCAGGCACAAGGTATGGACCAAATTGTCTGTGACCATTTGAAATTAGACGCACCAGTAGCAGATATGACAGAATGGTCAGCCATGGTGGACAAGGTCATGAACCTGAAAAAACAAGTCAAGATTTCCCTTGTTGGTAAGTATGTGGAGTTGCAAGATGCCTACATCTCAGTGGTCGAAGCCTTGAAACACTCTGGTTATGCCAATGACGCAGAAGTTAAAATAAACTGGATCAATGCCAATGATGTGACAGCAGAGAATGTGGTAGAGCTTTTGTCTGATGCTGACGGAATCATCGTACCAGGTGGTTTTGGTCAACGTGGTACGGAAGGTAAAATCCAAGCCATCCGCTATGCGCGTGAAAATGATGTTCCAATGTTGGGTGTCTGCTTGGGCATGCAGTTAACTTGTATCGAATTTGCTCGTCACGTTTTAGGTCTTGAAGGTGCCAATTCTGCAGAGCTTGCACCAGAAACAAAATATCCTATCATTGATATCATGCGTGATCAGATTGACGTTGAGGATATGGGGGGGACCCTTCGTTTGGGGCTTTATCCATCTAAGTTGAAACGTGGTTCTAAGGCAGCAGCTGCTTATCACAATCAAGAAGTGGTGCAACGCCGTCACCGTCACCGCTATGAGTTTAATAATGCCTTCCGTGAGCAGTTTGAGGCAGCAGGCTTTGTCTTTTCAGGAGTTTCTCCAGACAATCGCTTGGTAGAAATCGTGGAAATTCCTGAAAATAAATTCTTTGTAGCGTGTCAGTATCACCCTGAACTGTCAAGCCGTCCAAATCGTCCAGAAGAACTTTACACTGCCTTTGTCACTGCAGCGGTTGAGAACAGCAATTAGCAAAATCAGAACCTTTGAGAAGAATCTCAGAGGTTTTTTGATAGCATGATTAGGATAAGATTTGCAAATTAAAAACATAGTAATATAATTAACATAATAAAACTTAAGGAGGAACTACGATGAAAAAAATCACATTATTTGGTTTGTCTCTAGCTGGTCTAGCTTTACTGGCTTTTCCACATTCAGGGCAGGCATTTGAGCTTAAAGAAGAATGGGTTGTTAAGTGTGGAGTACAGTATCAAGATGGCAATATTCTTCGGTTTAACAATGGTCATGAAGTGGATATCAAAGTCTTGGATTTGCCAAAAACCGAGAAAATCGAGTGGACAGTTAGTCTCAATGGTCAAGATCAAACTGCCAATTTCCTAGGTCAAGAAAAGGACAAGTCTATGATGGGTGTAGAGGGGCGTTACCTGAATTTCTATGTTCCATATGGTTATAGAGGAGATATCAAGGTAGAAGCTAAGAGTGGAAACGAAGTAAAGACCTGGTCAACAAAAGTTGTGGATGATATTCATAATGATAGTGGAAAGAGAGGTTACTATCGTATTGAAGAATCAAATGATCAATACACTTACCTCGATGCTAAATGGGATTATCAAACCAAGACTTACACTGCTACCTTACCAGAGACTGTCAATGGTCAAAAAGTCTTTGCTTGGGCAAATTATGATAATGACGAGTTGAAGCTCGAAAAACTAAAAACTATCAGTCATAAATATGATGATGGAGGATCTTTCAAAGAACTTTATCCAGTTGTAAAAGCAGAAAGCTGGTTAAAATCAAACCAAAACTGGTACTATCAAAAACAAGGTCAATTAGTGCAGAAGGATTGGATTTACGACCAGGGAACTTGGTATTATATGAATGATAAAGGAGTCATGTTCAATCAAACTTGGCTTTATCAAGGTAGCAACTGGTATGCCTTTAAATCATCAGGAGCCATGATTGCTAGTGATTGGCTTTACGATCAAGGCAAGTGGTACTATTTATCAACTTCAGGAGCCATGAAAGCAAGCACTTGGGTTTATGACAAGGGAGAATGGTATTATGTAAGTTCTTCTGGTGCCATGCTAGCGAATGATTGGGTCAAAGATAATGGCAAGTGGTATTATCTAGCTTCATCAGGTAAGATGCTTCGCAATACCTACACACCTGATGGTTACTACGTTGGCAACTCAGGAGCCTGGCAATAAGAATAAGAAGTCCTTTTCCTTAAAGGAAGAGGCTTTTTACTTGCTTTTCTGCTGCTTCCTCATTTGTCCTAAAGCCTTTTTTGTGTTAAAATGAATGGTATGAAAGCTAAAAAAATGTGGATGGCTGGTCTGGCTCTGCTTGGTATTGGGAGCCTTGCCCTTGCTACGAAAAAAGTTGCAGATGACCGTAAGCTCATGAAGACTCAGGAAGAGTTGACAGCGATTGTGCGAGACCATTTTTCAGACATGGGGGAAATTGCGACCCTCTATGTTCAAGTTTATGAAAGCAGTCTGGAGAGCTTGGTTGGTGGCGTCATTTTTGAGGATGGCCGTCATTATACCTTTGTCTATGAAAATGAAGACCTGGTCTATGAGGAGGAAGTTTTATGATACAACCAGCAAGTTTAGAAGAATTGGCATCTTTAGTAGAAAAAGATGGTAAGAAGGTCTTCCTTTTTGTGGCGGACTGGTGTGGCGATTGTCGTTATATTTATCCTGCTTTACCAGAAATTGAGGAGACCAATCCAGAGTTCACCTTTATTCGCGTGGATCGAGATCAGTATATGGATCTAGCTAAACTCTGGGATATTTACGGAATTCCTAGCCTTGTTGTTCTAGAAAAAGACAAGGAAATTGGTCGTTTTGTTAATCGCGACCGTAAAAGCAAGCAACAAATTAACGACTTTTTAGCAGGACTGAAATAGGAGAAAAAGGAAACAATGATTTTTACATATAATAAAGAACATGTCGGTGATGTCCTTATGGTCATCGTGAAAAATAGCGGAGATGCCAAACTAGATGTGGAGCGCAAAGGCAAGGTAGCTCGTGTTTTCCTCAAAGATAATGGGGAAACAGTGGCATGGAATATTTTCGAAGTTTCAAGTTTGTTTGAAATTGCAGAGCGCGGTCAAGTCTTTTTATCAGATGAACAAGTAGCTCGTTTGAACCAAGAGTTGCAGGCGGAAGGTTTTACAGAAGAAATTGTTAATGATAAGGAACCAAAGTTTGTTGTTGGTGAAATTATCGAGATGGTAGCTCACCCAGATAGTGACCACCTCAACATCTGCCAAGTTGCAGTCGCAAGTGACAAGACAGTGCAAATCGTTGCAGGGGCTCCTAATGCGCGTGTCGGGTTGAAAACCATTGTAGCTCTTCCCGGAGCAATGATGCCCAAAGGCAATCTTATTTTCCCAGGCGAACTTCGTGGTGAAAAGAGTTTTGGCATGATGTGCAGTCCTCGTGAATTGCATCTGCCAAATGCTCCGCAAAAACGTGGTGTGATTGAATTATTAGAAGACCAAGTTGTTGGAACTCCGTTTGATCCAGCTAAACACTGGACTGCCTAAGAAGTTGTTAGTATCTGATAGACCAGCTAGAAGGAAATAAGATGGCAAAAAATGTTGTGATTACAGGGGCGACATCAGGAATTGGTGAAGCGATTGCGCGTGCTTATCTGGAGCAGGGTGAGAATGTCGTTCTAATTGGACGACGGACAGACAGACTAGAAGCCCTTAAGTCGGAGTTTGCAGAAGCCTTCCCAAATCAAAATGTCTGGACTTTTCCGCTAGATGTCACGGATATGGCCATGGTCAAGACTGTCTGCTCCGATATTCTAGAAACGATAGGGAAGATTGACATCTTAGTTAATAACGCCGGTCTGGCTCTAGGTTTAGCACCCTATCAGGATTATGAAGAGCTGGATATGTTAACAATGTTAGATACCAATGTTAAAGGTTTGATGGCAGTCACTCGCTGTTTCTTGCCAGCAATGGTAAAAGCTAATCAGGGGCATATTATCAATATGGGGTCGACCGCAGGAATTTATGCCTATGCAGGTGCAGCTGTCTATTCAGCGACCAAGGCAGCGGTTAAGACCTTTTCAGATGGTCTGCGAATTGATGCCATCGCAACGGATATCAAGGTGACGACTATTCAGCCAGGGATTGTCGAAACAGATTTCTCTACAGTTCGTTTTCATGGTGACAAAGAGCGGGCTGCGACGGTTTATCAAGGAATCGAAGCCTTGCAAGCTCAGGATATTGCAGGCACAGTAGTCTATGTGACCAGTCAACCTCGTCGTGTACAGATTACAGATATGACCATTATGGCCAATCAACAGGCGACAGGTTTCATGGTTCATAAAAAGTAAAAAATTTCCTCGAAAAGTTACAAATTTCTGTAACTTTTTTTGATTTCCTACGAATAGATAAGTAGGAGGCAGAAAATATGTATAATAAAGTTATCTTAATCGGACGCTTGACGTCTACACCAGAATTGCACAAAACCAACAATGACAAGTCAGTAGCGCGAGCGACTATTGCAGTCAACCGTCGTTACAAAGACCAAAATGGGGAGCGTGAAGCTGACTTTGTCAATATGGTCCTATGGGGCAGACTAGCAGAAACAATGGCAAGCTACGCAACCAAAGGAAGTCTCATTTCAGTGGATGGAGAATTACGTACCCGTCGCTTTGAGAAAAATGGTCAAATAAATTATGTGACTGAAGTACTTGTTACAGGATTCCAATTATTAGAAAGTCGTGCCCAACGTGCCATGCGTGAAAATAACGCAGGTCAAGATTTGGCTGACTTGGTTTTGGAAGAAGAGGAATTGCCATTTTAAGTATTGAAAAGTCTGAGTTGCTCTCAGGCTTTTTATCTTGAGAAAGTCAGACTTTTTTCTTGACTATTTCTGACCAAGTGATACAATAGAACTATAAATTAGCACTCAGATATAAAGAGTGCTAATACTATCTATCTCATTATGGAGGAAATCAGATGTTGAAACCATTAGGAGACCGTGTGGTCTTGAAAATCGAAGAAAAAGAACAAACTGTTGGAGGTTTTGTCCTCGCAGGTTCAGCTCAAGAAAAAACCAAAACAGCTCAAGTTGTGGCTACTGGACAAGGTGTTCGTACCTTGAACGGTGAATTGGTTGCTCCAAGTGTTAAAGCTGGAGACCGTGTCTTAGTTGAAGCCCACGCAGGTCTTGATGTCAAAGATGGCGATGAAAAGTACATCATTGTTGGCGAAGCTAACATCTTGGCAATCATTGAAGAATAGAAGGAGAAAGTAAGTATGTCAAAAGAAATTAAATTTTCATCTGATGCTCGTTCAGCTATGGTTCGTGGTGTCGATATCCTTGCAGACACTGTTAAAGTAACCTTGGGACCAAAAGGTCGTAATGTCGTTCTTGAAAAATCATTTGGTTCACCACTCATCACCAATGACGGTGTAACTATTGCCAAAGAAATCGAATTGGAAGACCATTTTGAAAATATGGGTGCCAAATTGGTATCAGAAGTAGCTTCAAAAACCAATGATATCGCAGGCGACGGGACTACAACTGCAACTGTTTTGACCCAAGCAATTGTCCGTGAAGGAATCAAAAATGTCACAGCAGGTGCCAATCCAATCGGAATTCGTCGTGGGATTGAAACAGCAGTTGCTGCAGCAGTTGAATCCTTGAAAAATAACGCTATTCCAGTTGCTAATAAAGAAGCCATCGCTCAGGTTGCTGCTGTATCTTCTCGTTCTGAAAAAGTCGGCGAATACATTTCTGAAGCCATGGAAAAAGTAGGGAAAGATGGGGTCATTACCATCGAAGAGTCACGTGGTATGGAAACAGAGCTTGAAGTTGTTGAAGGAATGCAGTTCGACCGTGGTTACCTTTCACAGTACATGGTGACAGATAGCGAAAAAATGGTGGCAGACCTTGAAAATCCGTACATTTTGATTACAGACAAGAAAATTTCCAATATCCAAGAAATCTTGCCACTTTTGGAAAGCATTCTCCAAAGCAATCGTCCACTATTGATTATTGCGGATGATGTGGATGGCGAGGCTCTTCCAACTCTTGTTTTGAACAAGATTCGTGGAACCTTCAACGTAGTAGCAGTTAAGGCACCTGGTTTTGGTGACCGTCGTAAAGCTATGCTAGAAGATATCGCCATCTTAACAGGCGGAACAGTTATCACAGAAGACCTTGGTCTTGAGTTGAAAGATGCGACAATTGAAGCACTTGGTCAAGCAGTGAGAGTAACTGTGGACAAAGATAGCACGGTTATCGTAGAAGGTGCTGGAAATCCTGAAGCGATTTCTCACCGCGTTGCGGTTATCAAGTCTCAAATCGAAACCACAACTTCTGAATTTGACCGTGAAAAATTGCAAGAACGCTTGGCCAAATTGTCAGGTGGTGTAGCGGTTATTAAGGTCGGTGCCGCAACTGAAACTGAGTTGAAAGAAATGAAACTCCGCATTGAAGATGCCCTCAACGCTACTCGTGCAGCTGTTGAAGAAGGAATCGTTGCAGGTGGTGGAACAGCACTTGTAAATGTTATACCTGCCGTAGCTGATTTGGAATTGACAGGAGATGAAGCAACAGGACGCAATATTGTTCTCCGTGCTTTGGAAGAACCTGTTCGTCAAATCGCCCACAATGCAGGATTTGAAG
This sequence comes from Streptococcus sp. OH4692_COT-348, assembly GCF_003859975.1. Lineage (GTDB taxonomy): Bacteria > Bacillota > Bacilli > Lactobacillales > Streptococcaceae > Streptococcus. Next base: position 4,336 of record NZ_RQZB01000020.1, on the reverse strand, counting down.
GTTCAATCGTTATCGATCGTTTGAAAAATGCTGAAGTTGGTACAGGCTTTAACGCAGCAACTGGCGAGTGGGTTAATATGATTGATCAAGGGATTATCGACCCAGTTAAAGTGAGCCGTTCAGCCCTACAAAATGCAGCATCTGTAGCCAGCTTGATTTTGACTACGGAAGCAGTCGTAGCCAATAAACCAGAACCAGTAGCCCCAGCTCCAGCCATGGATCCAAGCATGATGGGCGGCATGATGTAAGCTTTTTATAGAAAACACAAAAGGAGGGAATGCCTACCCCTCCTTTTTATGATATTCACTTCTAAATTGATTTGAGCTCTCCTAACTTATATGATAAAATAAGACTAGAAAAAGGAGAAGAACATGATCGATGTAGAAGAAATTCTGAGCAAGATGAACCCTAATCAGAAGATTAATTATGACCGTGTCATGCAGAAGATGGTACAAGTATGGGAGAAAAATGAGCAACGGCCAACCATTCTCATGCATGTTTGCTGTGCCCCTTGCAGTACCTATACCCTAGAATATTTGACCAAGTATGCAGATGTGACCATCTATTTTGCCAATTCTAATATCCATCCCAAGGCAGAATACCATAAGCGTGCCTATGTGACTAAAAAGTTTGTCAGTGATTTCAATGAGCGAACTGGCAATAACGTTCAATACCTAGAAGCTCCTTATGAACCTAATGAATATCGTAAACTGGTTCGAGGTTTGGAAGAAGAACCTGAAGGTGGCGACCGTTGTAAGGTTTGCTTTGACTACCGCCTGGATAAGACAGCGCAAGTGGCTATGGATCTGGGCTTTGATTATTTTGGCTCAGCCTTGACCATTAGTCCTCATAAGAATTCTCAAACCATTAACAGCATCGGAATCGATGTGCAAAAAATTTATACAACCCACTATCTTCCAAGTGATTTCAAGAAAAATCAGGGCTACAAACGTTCAGTAGAGATGTGTGAGGAGTATGATATATATCGTCAATGTTATTGTGGATGCGTCTATGCAGCCCAAGCTCAGAATATTGACCTGGTTCAGGTTAAGAAAGATGCTACAGCTTTCTTGCTGGATAAGGATGTTGAAAAAGACTATTCCCACATTAAATTTACTGTTACGAAATTAGATATATAGAGACCAACCCAGCTGAAAAGCTGGGTTTTTCAAATAAAAAACCAGGGCTTTCACCCTAGTTTGACAACTTTACCGATTCTTTAGTTCTACATAGCGCTTGTACCAAATGTTTACATAGGCTTCTGAGAAAGGACCTCGTCCATTGTTAATCCAATCAACAAGAATTTTGACATGTTCTTTTAAAATATAGTCCAAGTCATCAGAATAATTCATTTTGCGTTTGTGACGCTCATACTCCTCAACGTCCAAGAGACGTTTTTCCCCATCTGTAAAAATTTTAACATCCAAATCGTAATCAATGTACTTCAGTGCTTCTTCATCCAGATAGTAGGGGCTAGCCATATTGCAATAGTAGGAAATTCCATTATCGCGAATCATGGCAATGATATTAAACCAATATTTCTTGTGAAAGTAAACAATAGCTGGTTCTCGAGTAACCCAACGACGACCATCACTTTCGGTAACCAGTGTATGATCGTTGACACCAATAATGGCGTTTTCTGTTGTTTTTAGTACCATGGTGTCCCGCCAAGTTCGGTGGAGACTCCCATCATGCTTATAACTTTGAATTGTAATAAAGTCGCCTTCTTTTGGAAGCTTCATAACTAACCAACTTTCTACAATTTATAAGTTTATCGCTTACTATTGTACCATAAAATTACCTAAAATCTGTGAATTTTACATGAAAATATTAAAGATATTCTCTGAGAGCGCTTGCTATATCCGAAAAATCGTAGCCTTTTCGTGCTAAAACTTGAGTTAAACGCTGTTTAAGTTCGTATCCTTCATACTTTCGAGCATACTTGGCATATTGCTTGTCAAGTTCCTTGAAGATGAGTTCCTGAGTTGTTTCTTCGTCTACTTGGCTATCCAATTCGTCAAAGGCACTTTTAGCATCAGAGTATGAGAAGCCCTTGTTGGTCAGATTTTGGATGATCTTATCTTGCAAGGCACGAGCTGGAAGTTTTCCTTCATATTTTTTCAATAGTTTATTGGCTACACGTTGAGCAACTTCCGAAAAATCAAATTCTTTCAAGTTCTCTTCTATAGTAGATTTTGAAACCCCTTTTTGTGTTAGTTTCTGAATCAGTACATAAGGCCCCTTGTCTCCTGAAAGTTGATTGGCATTGATGATAGCATAAGCGTACTGGCCATCATTAATCCACTTATCTTCTTTAAGATTAGCAATGACTTGAGAGACTATGTCTTCATTAATATCGTATTTTTTCAGATATTCTCTAACCTCTTTTTCAGTGCGTGCTTTAAAGGATAGGTGGTAGAGGGCCAGATTTTTACCATAAGAAAATTGGGCAAAGTCCTGAATCTCTTTCAATTCGTCTTCGCTTATCACCTTATCTCTCGATAACATAAAACGAACAATTGTATCTTCAGTAATATAGCATTTATTGTCATTATCAAGCTCCATCAGATAGAGTCTTTTTTTCTTTTCAAGTTTTGTGATTTTCATAGTTCTATTATAACTCAAAATGTGATAAGATAGGGGTATGAATCTGAAAGTGAAACAAAAAATACCATTAAAAATCAAGCGCATGGGAATTAATGGTGAGGGAATCGGTTTTTACCAAAAAACATTAGTCTTTGTACCTGGAGCTTTAAAAGGAGAAGATATCTATTGTCAGATTACTTCTATTAAACGCAACTTTGTTGAGGCAAAATTACTGAAGGTCAACAAGAAGTCTAAATTTCGAGTTGTGCCAGCTTGTACTATTTACAATGAGTGCGGAGGCTGCCAAATCATGCACCTGCATTATGATAAGCAGCTGGAGTTCAAGACGGACTTGCTTTATCAAGCGCTGAAAAAATTTGCCCCTACAGGATATGAAAACTATGAAATTCGTCCGACAATTGGTATGCAGGAACCAAAATATTACCGTGCTAAGTTACAATTTCAGACTCGAAAATTTAAAAATCAAGTCAAGGCAGGCTTATATGCACAAAACTCCCACTATTTAGTAGAGTTGAAAGACTGCCTAGTACAAGATAAGGAAACTCAAGTGATTGCTAATCGTCTAGCAGAATTACTTACTTATCACCAGATTCCAATCACGGATGAGAGAAAAGTTCTAGGTGTTAGAACGATAATGGTCCGGCGAGCAAGAAAGACTGGACAGGTTCAGATTATTATTGTTACAAACCGTCAGCTTAATTTAACCCAACTAGTAAAAGACTTAGTTAAAGACTTTCCAGAAGTTGTGACAGTAGCTGTGAATACAAATACAGCTAAAACCAGTGAGATTTATGGTGAAAAGACAGAGATTATCTGGGGACAAGAGAGTATTCAAGAAGGTGTACTTGATTATGAATTTTCACTATCTCCTCGAGCATTCTATCAACTAAATCCTGAACAAACAGAAGTCCTCTATAGCGAGGCGGTAAAAGCGCTGGATGTTGATAAAGAAGACCATTTAATTGACGCTTATTGTGGAGTTGGAACGATTGGATTTGCCTTCGCAAAGAAAGTTAAAACACTCAGAGGTATGGATATTATTCCAGAAGCCATTGAAGATGCTAAGCGAAATGCTAAAAGAATGGGATTTGACAACACACATTACGAAGCAGGAACGGCAGAAGAGATTATTCCTCGTTGGTACAAGGAAGGCTACCGAGCAGATGCTCTGATAGTAGATCCACCACGTACAGGTCTGGATGACAAGTTATTAGATACAATTCTTACCTATGTACCTGAAAAAATGGTTTATATTTCTTGCAATGTTTCGACCTTGGCTCGTGATTTAGTGCGCTTAGTAGAAGTCTATGATCTTCGTTATATCCAGTCGGTCGATATGTTTCCACATACAGCTCGAACGGAAGCAGTTGTAAAATTAATTAAAAAAGTTTAAAAAAGGTGTTGACAAAGTTAGAAAAGTGGGTATAATAGTAAGAGTTGAAAATAACAGCTCTGGTCCGTTGGTCAAGGGGTTAAGACACCGCCTTTTCACGGCGGTAACACGGGTTCGAATCCCGTACGGACTATGGTATGTTGTGGTTGGAACACTTGATGAAAAAAGTTTAAAAAAGTTTCAAAAAAGTGTTGACAAGCGAAAGCGACTGTGATATACTAATATAGTTGTCACTTGAGAGAAGCGAGTGACAAAGACCTTTGAAAACTGAACAAGACGAACCAATGTGCAGGGCACTACAACTAAGGTTGTAGTACTGAACAATGAAAAAACAAT